>SMXG01000072.1 GCA_004356775.1 Betaproteobacteria bacterium
ACCTTCCAGTTCAACAACGTTATTCTTGTTCATGGTGGCGTATCCTTTTGGTTGTTTGATTGTTTGGCGATAACCAATCAACCAGATACGCCGCTTTTTTTCAATTCCTCAAACACCAGATTCGGTTATAACTCATCAATTGATGGGGATAAGATAAATCGGTGGTTTCCAATTCATCCAATACATACTGTACGGCACGTTGTCAGGATTGGCCGGCAGCACTGTGTTTAACTAAATTGGGTTCAAACCGTATAGACGCGGCACTCGGCAGCTGGCAAACAGCCTGTCAGTACTGCTGGACGGCATCGGCCTCGAAGCGCACCACTCATTGGATGTAGTTATCACGAAGGATTTTCTGGAAAGGCACACCAGAATTGTTAATCAACCCGGCACCAGGCTCGCCGACTACAACTTATATTTTTCTGACTATCACCGCCTTTTTCTTTGCCTGAATAATTAAAGGGGACAGATTGAACCTGGTTTTCCGCTGCCAATTCCAATACTCCCGATTAAAAAACGCAAAATGGCCAGACAGTTTCCCATCCAGCTATGCATAGCCGAAACCAGTTAAATCTAGCTGTCGATTTTAACTTGTCCCTGATCTTTCATCACAAAGGTAGTATCCATATAGTCCGGATACTTTTTCTTGTATTCGTCATCCGTCAAACCAGGACTATCATTGGGACCATATCCTTGGCCAATCAAGTATTCAGAAGACCCTATCACCTCTTCCTGAGAGTATGTGAATCCCGTGCTGTTTACCCAACGAGTCATATGATTAAGAAAACTCGCCAGAGAAATAACCAAATGCACAGTATGACCGTTCCAGCCAGCGTCATAACAGGCATCGACATCATCCTTAGTGACGCCATCGGCCTGCTCAGTGAGCTTTCGTGCTATAGCAATAAGTGGTCGGAATTTAGGCTCAACGGCGGTGTTAGCCGGATTACGGCCCAGGTCCTGAACAATCCAGGACTCACCACCCAAGGCAACAAAATTACGCGTATGGACATTGACGGGTTGATGAGCATTATTGAGATAGGCAACAAAAGCCACAATCATTTCACGTTCTTTATGCGTCAATTGTGATTTACTTTTAATCAAGGAGCGAGCGACTTCGAGAAACAAAAATGGCGCCTCCAAATCGGTACCGTATAAAAAGTCCTGCATATTAGCACCAGGAAATTCGTGTAAATAAGACATGATATTCTCCAGATAAATTCGTCAGTAAATAAGCCTATTATTACTATTAAAAATTACAGTAGTGCTATGGGATGGTTATTTAAAGATTGGCTAAACCACCACAAATATTCAGGGCTACTACAGCCTCAACAAACTATAGTCATAGAGTTTTTCAGCCGGTATGTTTTCAACACCGAGGTGAGTCGCAACCGCACTAATGGCGGCTTGCTCTATCTTCTCGCTGGATCTGCCATCAACAGTAAATAGCTCACGTACCAGCATCACCGTTTCCTCAACCGCCGAGACCGGCAACGCCAAATCCTCAGTCAACACCTGCTTAAGCAGCGCATCATCATTGTGGATAGCGCTGAGGCTCTGCTGATAGGCATTGACCATCATGCTGACCAGCTCCGGCACTTCAGCCAGCAGTGCACAATTGACCGCCAAACCGGTGGTAGGTGCGCGGAACGCATCGCCTAACAAAAGAGACTTGCCAAAACCCTGTTCAGCCATCACCGCCGGAGGTAACGCGGAGCTAATCAGCGCAGCATCGGCATCACCACTTTTAAGCAAAGCCAAACGGGCGACGTCGCTAGCCACCGGTAGTAGCTGCACGTCGATGCCAGCGGTAAGCGCTGCTAAGAACTGAGCTGGCGGTGCCATAGCTGGGTAGCTAGCAATACGCTTGCCCGCCAGCTCCGCCACACGACTCACCCCATTGGCGCTATAGAGCCAGAACATCGGCCGATCAGTGTTGACCAGCACCACCTTGTAGGGGGCGCCGTTGACATAGCCGAACAGCGCCGCAGCACAGGCCGCATGAAAAGTACGCGGCGGTAATTTATCGTCGGGAATAAAAGTGGTGTCGATCAACCCTACCTGCAGCGCTTGCTGCTGGTAGAAGCCACCGCGCTGAGCCACAAAGTGAGTCAACAGCTCGTGGATATCGAACGCCTTGAAGCCAAGTTTTACATTTATCATAACGGTTATTTCTCAGCCTTTAATCTTTGGCATAACTTCTTTGGCAAAGGTCTCCATATACGTAATGGGTTCGGGCTGAGCAAAGGGGAATACAAAGCCCTGTACGCCCATATCTACCAACTCCTGCAGCCGAGGGATAACCTCTTCCGGAGTACCAGCGACGGCCACGGCATCGATAATATCTTCAGTCAGCAAGGCGTGGTGTTTGGCGACATTACTACCGTGCTCGGCGTAGTCGTAGTTAGCCTTGAAGGCTGACAATTGCTGGTAAAGCGAATCATTGAAGTAGTCGCGGGGTACCGTCTTAAAAGTGGTACCTGCAGCAATGGCGCAGTACCCCTTAATCTCTTCACGGGCTTTTTCGCGATCGTGTGATACAGAGCAGGCCAAACGCGCGTAGAGTTTAATGTCTTCAAAATTACGACCAGCGGCTTCGGCACCCTTGCGAATATTTTCCATGGCATAGCGATGAAAACCGGGATCAGCACCTACTTGGTAGAGAATACCATCGGCAATACGTCCTCCCAACTGAAGTGACTTTGGTCCTGAACAGGCCATAAAGATAGGCGTGTTATAATCAGACCATGAGGTGATTTCAGTACCTTCGTACTCAATTTTCTCACCCTTAATCAGCGCGCGAATCACCTTAACTTTCTCTTCAAACACCGCCAGTTTTTCGGGTTTCATACCCAGGTTATAAATAGCGCTCTCACCAACACCAATACCAAGAATTTCACGACCACCGGAGAGTTCATGGAGCGTGGCCCAGCTATTAGCCAGTACTGCAGGATGACGAGTACCGGTCAGCGTAACGCCGGTGGCAAGCTTTAACTTCTCAGTTTTTGTGGCTAACACATTCAGTACCGCATAGGGGTCTCGCATCAGCGAGTGGGAGTCAGCGACCCAGACGCCGTCATAGCCCAGTTGTTCAGCAACAACGCCCTGCTCAATACAATCGTTAACGTTGCGATTGGGAAGTATCCCAACATTAAACGATATCGTCATAGCCGTAACCTCTGCTTGTTAAATCATCAACTTGTGATCATTGTAGACAGAACCAGGGATAAGGGTCTATAACCAAACGGTAACGCACACCCCTAATCCCAAGTTATAAAACGCAGTTTTTAATTTATGAGATGACATGATGCGGCCCGCTCGATAGTTCAACGCCAATATTACTGGCGTCATTGAGCGATAGATTCGAATACAGACAGATTAGTCCTGCATGAGCTTGTCTAAAAATTGTTGACTTGCTTGGTCTGCAGGGATAAGAAATTCCAACTGAAGTTCACGCAAGGTAATAGTCAGCGGCTCGCCCAGTGTGGCTGTTAAAGCGGATAAACTGATGATATCGCGACCTTTTTTCAAGGTTAGAGGCACCATAAGTTGAGGGGGTATCATGTAGTCTTCACCCAGCTGCTCCGGTTTATAATCAGTCATTTCGACCATCAGTTTTACTGAATCGGGATTATTCTCTTGCACCGTCATGTCACGACGAGCGCGACTCATCAGTGCTCGATAGAGTTGCGAGGGATCAGTACAAGCACTGATTAATCCCTGTGGATGCAAAACCAGACGAAGAAGATTCAGTGGCTGTTGCTCTAATAGTTCGGCATTGCCGATAAAGCAGTGACACAATCTTATAAATGCGTCATTGCTGAAAGTGATATTCCAGAGCGGATCGATCAATAAACTAGGGGTACTTCCATTGTGTAGCACCATATTTTCCAAAACGCCACGCACCAGATTCATTTCTATACTATCAAGACCTGTCGTTTTATATTGCGGCGCATAACCTGCAGCAATCAACATATTATTGAGGGCACTTACGGGGATAGTTAGCGCTTCTGCCAGAGCAATGAGTAAGTCGCGAGTTGGATGAGCTTTACCCGTTTCAATGAAGCTGACATGGCGTGCAGAGGTATCACAGTCCAGCGCTAAATCCAGCTGACTGACCTGCTTTTGGGTGCGCCAGTGTTTTAATCGTTCACCGATAGAAGCCGTTTTAAAGTTGTCCATTGCCTCACTCATTGCCGCTGCCACTTATATTACCAGTCAGTAATTGCTCATTTATAATAGATCACTGAAAATATCTGCATGATATTACCCCATTGCGAGGCTCACAGCAGAAACATTCAAACACTATCTTATGTGATTTTATAATTTTTTTGTAAGTTCTTGATTTATAGAGGATAGCAAATTGGCAAGCATTGAAACGAGTTCATATCCGCTGGTATTTAAGGTAAACGCTGATAAAGATTTCCCCATTAAGGCACCAACGGTCAAAGATAAGATTTCAGTTCGTGCTGCGACGCGCGCCCTGGCCGGTATGCAAAAAGAATGTGTATTGCACTATGGCCCGACTGATACTACTTGGCGAATGGTGTGCGACGAAGGCCCCTGGTTAAATGGCACCGATCTGGCGCCCTTCCCATTAGCCTTCTTCACCGCGGGACTGGTGTCATCTTATATGGCCGAGTTTATGACCCATGCAAAGAAAGCCGGCATTAAAGTCGACTCCCTGGAAGTAATGGTCGACAACCTTTACTCCATGGAAGGCTCGTTATTGAAAGGCACCATGATGGGTGATGCTTTTCCGGTTGAAGTGCTTTTTAAAGCCAGTACTGATGCCTCTGAAGAGCAATTACAAGTCTTAGCTTACAATGCCGTCGCTAGCAGCCCAGCAGATGCTTATCTTCGCGGATCTAAAGACAGCATGTTTACTTTAAACATGAACGGCGATGAAATCCCGGTCGTTGGTGTTGATAAGAGCCTCAATAAACAGACTGACGTCCCGACCGTTATTTTTCAGAAAGCGGAACCCGGTGAATCTAGCCCTCTGAGTGATGAGTTGATCAAAAAACACCCCGAGATCGATGGCCTAGGCGGAGAAAAACTGGGAACTGTACGTGCCACTGGTGACGTTGGTTTATCGGATGTACAAAAACGCGTGGTACATGTTCGCGGCGTGGGTACACTTCGTGACGATGGCTTGCGTGATATCCAGGTTGCCTGTTTTCAGCCCATCGGCTCGGTGTTTAGTTTCCAGAGTGATGATTCAGAGTTAGTGGGTGGCCAAGGCCGTGCCCCTTCTGGTCTAGCCTACCTGTCAGCGGGTCTAACCTTCTGCTTTATGACACAGTTAGGCCGTTACGCCTCGGTTGCCAAGCAGAAAATGACCTCTTACCAGATAGTTCAAGATACTACCTTCAGCATGCCTAGTGCTGTTGAAGGTGCGGCGAAACCAGAAAGCGATCCGGTTGATACCCATGTATTTATTGGTACAGAGGAAAATACCGAGGCTACGCAAACGTTGCTGGATATGGGTGAACAAACTTGTTATTTACATGGCGCTTGCCGAGCAGAAATTAAGACACGTATTCGTATTCGCAATAATAAATAGCTTCAAGATATAACAGCAACTCAACATGATTTTTGATACGATTCTCTGCAAAGTCTACTGACTGATATTGCTATTTTTCACCTCATTTTTTCTGTAAAAATAATTAACCAAGGTGACTTTAAGTTGTGAAATGATTCACTAAAAAAGCAACTGTCGCCGAGCAGAGATAGACAAATGGAACAACAGCCCTTGTCTATTGAGCACACTTTTAAACCAGTAATTCGCGAATTTTATCCTCCACGGATTCCACGGGACTCTTAGGATTTACGTTGGCGGCGACGCTTGTCGATAGCAGAGAAGATAATCTTCAACTTCTCGCTATACATAGCAGGGATTGTATTCGAGCCTGAGCATCCAGGCTTGCTTGAAATTACGGGTAA
>SMXG01000073.1 GCA_004356775.1 Betaproteobacteria bacterium
AAAGCGAGTTTGTTGAAGTCTGCTCCCCCAATTAGTGGGCCAATTGGTGGCATGACTACATCATTGACAAAAGAAGAAACGATCTTGCCAAATGCAACCCCAATGACAATACCAATTGCCATGTCAACTGAATTTCCTTTTATTGAAAATTTTTCGAATTCAGTCCCCATGCTCATGGTTTTCTTTCCCAGTAAAATAATGCGCTGAAAGACAAATCTATTTGATCCCATTGATTATGCTAGTGATGATGCTTTGTGATTATATCGACAATTTTAATTTAATCACAGTCGAGCCCCCTATGTGTAGGGCTTAATGATAAGTGTCCTGAAAATTAAACAATCTTATACTTGTCTCATGCCATGAATGAAAAGCCTAGCCTACCAATGTCTGCAGCGGTTACTGTGCATCCAGTTACAAATCGTCATGAAAGAAGAACATTTATTGATATCCCATGGCGCATCTACGCTGATGATTCCATGTGGGTACCACCGTTACGTCTCGAGAGACGCCTGCACTTTTCCAGATTTAATCCATTTTTCAAGCACGGAGAATGGCAAGCATGGATTGCATACCGGAATAATCTTCCGGTTGGAAGGATTAGCGCTCAAATTGATCAACTTCATCGTCAGCGTTATGGTGCAGATACCGGTCATTTTGGTTTGCTAGAAAGCGTGGATGATACAGAAGTATTCGCAGCGCTTACGCACACTGCAGAGACATGGCTTGCTGAGAGACATACCAAGCATGTCAGCGGACCATTTAGCCTTTCTATCAATCAAGAGTGTGGTGTCCTTGTGGACGGATTTAATACACCGCCTACGTTTATGATGCCGCATTCACCTAAATGGTATGGTCACTTACTTGAAGAACAAGGTTATCGACCGTTGAAGGATCTACTTGCGTATTGGGTGAATTTGGACTTTGAGATTCCTCGAGTCATGCGTATTTTGTTGAGTCAGTTTTCTAGTCGGATACATCTTAGGACAATACGCCGTAATATATTTAAAAAAGAGATGGAGGTATTACGTAGTATTTTCAATGACGCTTGGTCAAATAACTGGGGCTTCATTCCATTTACTGAGGCAGAGTTTTCTGAGCTTGGGAGCATATTTCGTATCCTTCTGAGGGATGAATATATGCAGATTGCTGAGGTTGATGGTGTTCCAGCGGCTTTTATGGTGTCGTTACCAAATTTGAATGATGTATTTGCTAAGCTTAATGGAAGTCTCTTCCCATTCGGATGGATTCGCTTGGTCAAGTTTCTTAAATACGGAGAAGTTAAAACGCTCCGAGTACCATTGATGGGTGTGCGTAAGCAATTCCAGAACACTCCCTTGGGCATAACGCTAGCCTTCATGGTGATTAATGCACCACGAGAATTTGCGCTTTCCAAAGGGGTACGAGAAGCTGAAATGTCCTGGATACTTGAGGATAATAAATCGATGCGTGCAATGCTCGATAGCATAGGTAGTAAGGAGTATAAGCGTTATCGAATCTATGGAAAAAGTCTATGATCAATATTTTGGACAAACAATATAGTGTCTTAGGTTCAAATTCCAAATGAAAAAAACAGATAAATTTATTGCGCTAGTACTGGCTGCAGATCGTACTTCTAACGATCCTGTTGCCAACAAATCAGGTATGGCCTGTAAGGCATTTGCGTCGATCTGTGGAATACCAATGATAATTCGCGTACTAGATGCGCTTGAGGCAAGTGGTATGATTAGAGCGATTGTTTTGTGCGGCCCCCCCGAATCCATGCTTCCTGGTTGCCCGGAATTGGAGAAACGGATAGGACGTGGGTATGTCACCTGGCTACCTAACCTGGATTCTCCTAGCCGAAGTGCTAATAGGGGGCTTGAGCATATAGATGATGACGTTCCGGTTTTATTGACAACGGCGGATCATGCGCTATTGACACCTGAAATCGTGCAGTATTTTTTACGTGAGTCCAGTAATGCGGATAGTGATGCTACTGTGGGATTAGTTAAACACGAAAATGTCATAGCTGCATTTCCGGGCACCAAGCGTACCGTAATACGGCTTCGTGATGGGGATTTTTGCGGTTGTAATCTCTATACTTTTCTAAACTACCATGGCCGTGATTTGGTTTCATTCTGGGGACGAGCGGAAGATTTGCGAAAACAGCCTTGGAGATTAGTTGGTGAGATACTGGGTCCAATGGCTATTTTGTTATATCTGCTCAGGATGTCAACTCTTAATCAAGCGCTGAATGCTGTCTCTGCTAAAGCTGGTGTTAGATCACATGCAGTGATCATCCCCTATGCTCAGGCTGGTGTCGATGTAGATAAGGCGGAGGATATAGTGCTTGTAGAATCAGTTTTGGAGGAAGCAACGCCCCTACCATTTGATAAAAATGGAACTTCGCACCATTTTCCCCATGTAGCAAGTTAATTCCATTCCAAGGCTTGCAAGAGAGAGTCCGTGAAAATAATAGAAAAATATATCACACGTGAGCTATTGATACCGTTCACAGTGGTAATCGTGATTCTGACCGGACTATTTTCTGGCTTAAGCAGTGCCAATTTTCTCGCGGGGGCTGTGACAGAGTCGCTTGGTATTGCCGTTATGCTGAAGTTAGTACTACTTAAGACTTTAATTGCCTTAGAAGTGCTTATACCACTCTCCCTTTATATTGCCGTAATCGTCGGCCTTGGCAGAATGTATAGGGATCAAGAAATTACTATATTACGTTCTGCGGGTGTTGGCGAACATCGCATAATATATTCTGTGCTTTTGGTTGCAATCCCAGTCGGGATTATCAGTGGTGCGTTTTCTATTTTTGTTCGCCCTTGGGCTTATGAAGAGAATTATATTTTGAATGCACAAGCGGAAGCTGAGTTAAATATCGATCGATTCCAAGCCGGACGTTTCTATGGAAGCGAAAAAAGTGGCAGAGTGATTTATATTAACTCTAAGGATGAATCTGGTAAACAGATGAAAAACATATTTCACTACATAGCCAGGATTAACGGAAGTGAGATCCTCGTTGCCCAGGAGGGAAGGAAGCTGAAGACAGATCGCGGTCAACGACCCCAAATACATTTGTTCAACGGACATATTTATCGACTCACGCACACTTCGACAAAAGATACCGTTGCTCATTTTGAAAAACTAGTGTTATTCACCGATGACGGTACTGAATTAGACTACAAGCGTAAGTCTGCCGCCACTACGGTGCTGATGGACTCAAACCGCCCACGTGACATTGCTGAGCTTCAATGGCGCCTTTCTCGACCCATTGCAACAGTCTTGTTAGCCCTGATTGCCGTACCATTTAGCCGTACTTCACCTCGACGAAAAGAGGGAGAGAAAGTCTTTTTTGTCGCCGCCCTTGTTTTTTCAATCTATTACATTTTGAGCGGATTGGCCCAAACGTGGGTGGAGCAGGGAATAATAGGCAGCACACCTGGAGTTTGGTGGCTATATATATTAATGCTCACTATTTCACTCAGTTTGCTTTTTCCTGGCTTCTGGAAGCGGTTATTTCATTCTAGATGACAATAATAAATCGTTATCTTGCTTTTCAGGTCTTTATTGGTCTGTGTATTGCCACTGTGGTACTTTTGCCATTGATTAGTTTTCTAGATTTGCTAGGTCAACTCGATGATGTGGGCAAAGTGGCACAAGATCGCAAAGGGTTTTACGGCGTCAAAGATGCATTCTTGCATACCGCGCTATTGATGCCACGCAGATTTATCCAACTTGCTCCATTTATTGCATTATTGGGTAATGTGATCGCATTAGGACGACTAGCCATCAATCAAGAACTAACCGCATTACGGATTGCGGGTATTTCTCCTATTCGTCTAAGCTGGGCGCCACTCGGTGTCGGTGTAATCCTTGTACTATTTGTTGCTTTACTAGAACAATTTGTTGCTCCACAACTTCAGCAGAAGGCCATTTTACACAGAGCTATAGTGCTTGAACAGAGCGTACAACTTGGTGGAGATCTTGGTATTTGGGCACGAAATGAAAAAAATATATTACGTATTGGCAAGATGCTAAATTCCAAGAGGGCAGCAAATGTAGAGGTGTTACATTTTGATGACGATGGTTCTCTGCTAACTTATACCTATGCCAAATATGCTGACATCATTGATGACAATTTGTGGAAATTAAGCGACGTCATTACCAAGACGTTTACTGGGGAACAAATTGAGTCTGTAAGCATAAGCTCGATGAATTGGAAATCATTCCTGAATCCAGACGATATTTCAACTTTAAATAGACCACCGGAGAGTCTGTCACCTTTTGAATTATTTCAACATATACGTTTCTTACAAACTACAGGCCAAGAAGCGGATGCATATGCACTGGCCTTGTGGCGAAAAGCTGGTGGGGCATTGACAACAATTGCAATGTTGCTACTTTCCATACCTTTCGTCCTCGGATCTTCTCGAACTGGTCTTGTCAACAGGTTGGTACTTGCAGCTATGGTCGGGATTGGTGTCTATTTGCTTGATCAGATTATAGCAAATGCGGGCCTATTGTTACATTTTAACCCAGCTCTGACCGCCCTATTTCCTGGTTTAGCGCTGATCGTCTTAGCTAATTTTTGGTTACGGAGGATTCCTTAGTCATTTTCATAACAGTTTTTGGTAGGGCTTTATAGCACAAAAATATATTCTTGGATAACTTGTTACTGTAGCGATAATATCGCAAATATAGTAATCTATGCGACATTTTTTGATTAAATAGATGTTGCTGAGCTTATTGTAGATCTCTATTTCATGATTTCAAATCAATATAAAATCAGAAAATAATCTAAAATTTTTAAATGACAATTTTTGTTTATATCATTGGTAACAGTGAAATTGACGTTTGGGGCCTAAGTGGTCGAGAACGCCTGCAACGTATGTTAAAGGCTTTCAACAAGCAGGTTACTCTGGTTGATGACCTTAGTAATATTCCAAAGGGAGTACAGGCACTGCTTCTATGCGCGGATCATTTGTTTGATGCGAGAGTACTATCAGCATTAGTTCACACGCGATTGAATCTGGTGTTGGATAGTCATAGCGATCAAACGGTTGCTATCTGCATTGCTGATGGCAACGTGCCTAATATACTAGCGGATTTTCTGGGTGAAGGTAATGGACAGGCTATCTCTACTTTTTCTCATTATACACTGGAGGATCTGAATTTAAAGCTTCAGCAAATGAATCTGAAGAAGAAAGATGCGCCCTACGTGTTGTTTATTAATAGTTCTAATTACAAGATACTTGAATCAGAATTGTTTGCTGGGTCATACAAGGGTGTAACTGATTTAGTTACGAAATGGATCTGGCCTATGCCTGCATTTTGGGTTACTCACCTTTGTGTGCGCATTGGTTTGCAACCTAATTATGTCACACTAATTAGCCTTGTGTTTGCTGTGTTGACGGGGATTGCATTTTGGTACGGCAATTACGGTATAGGCTTAGTGATGGGATGGTTCATGACTTTTTTGGATACGGTGGATGGAAAGTTGGCAAGGGTGACTGTCACTTCGAGTCGTTTTGGCGATGTGCTCGATCATAGCCTAGATATTATTCATCCACCACTTTGGTACATGGCATGGGGTGTGGGGTTAACCGCGGTATCAATATCGGCACCCGACTTGCAGATATTGATGTGGTTGATGTTCATTGGTTATATTGGTGGTAGGGTATGTGAAGGGGTGTTCCAGTTCTGCATAGGGTCATTTGATATGTTTATCTGGCGCAAGTTTGATTCATTTAACCGGTTGATTACCGCACGGCGCAACCCCAATCTGATTTTATTGACATGTAGTTGGTTGATGAATCAGCCAGAGATCGGATTCTTGTCAGTGATTATATGGCAACTACTCTCTACGGCTATTCTTGCTATGCGAGTAGTTGTCGGCTGGCGTGTACGGAGACATCATGGCCCCTTGAAGTCGTGGTTTGAAGAAATTACCCATGATCGGAATGAAGGAGAGTTGGCTGTACGGATTTTTACCCGTACACCGATTAGTATAAATGACAGAAGAGTTACGAATTAAAAAATTACAAACGGGGGAAGCTAAAATTGGTTTACTTTTTAATCCCCTTAGTGGACGAATTCGCAAGCGCAAGAAAGTAATAAAGCATGCGCTGGTAGAAATTCCCGGTGTAATTATTCGAGAAGCAACGAACGTATCTGAGTTCAATGCAACCGTGAGCGATTTCTTATTAACTGGTGTTGATTTGCTGGTAATTGCTGGTGGAGATGGTACGGTGCAAGCAGTTCTAAATCATTTGTTCACAGTACATCCTCTTGAAAATTGGCCGATTCTTGCAGTAATACCCGGTGGTACAACCAATATGACGGCGCTTGATTTAGTTAATTATGATGTTCCAGAAGACGCTGCACGACGATTAAGCCAATACTTGTTGACACGAACTTTACCCTCACTATTACGACGACATGTATTATGCATAGAACAAACGGGTTCTGCTAAGGTATATGGTATGTTTTTCGGTGTTGGTATTATTGCTCGTGCTGTAATATTCTCTCGGAGCGGGATAAAGCAGATGGGGATCACTGGAGAAATCTATTCGGGCCTAATTGTGTTATTTTATCTTGCTGGACTTTTTCTTGGACGTCGCAAAGGGTCATGGGCGCCAGCACGGATGACAACTATCAAGGTAGGTGGAAAAACTTGCAATGGTTCCCATCTGTTTTTATTTGCCAGTGTGCTTGATCGCTTGCTATTTAATATGCGTCCGTACTGGGGGGAGGAGCAGGAACCGTTTCATGTTACATTTATCAAGCAGTTGCGCATCAAGGATGTCATGAGGATGATTGTAGGTCGAGGCGCAGTCCTCAAGGAGCATAACGGTTATCATAGTCACAATAGCAGTGCACTGGAGCTGGTGATAGATGACGATTACATTGTCGACGGCGAATCCTACCGAGCATCAAGTCAGAATGGGCCGTTAAATATTACGGCTGCTGGCCCAGTTACTTTCTTGACTTGGTAGTATTCAAACGGGTTCTATAAATTTGTATCAATGACAGATCATGCATCAACATTGGATAGAACACTCCCGGATAGCTTAGTTTCCGAAGTCACATCTATGGGATCAAGGGCTGTGTCAGCAGATTTTTCAATCCTTGTTGAAGAATTGAAATCACGTTTCGAGTCATCGCTGGATGCCATTCTTCTTTACGGGTCCTGCTTACATTCCTACGAGATTGGCGACGGGGTTGTGGATTTTTATATAGTGGTGGATGACTACAGTAATGCTTACCAAGAACATTACTTGCGTTATTTCAATGCATGGTTGCCACCGAATGTGTTTTATCTAGAGGTATTTAGGCAGGAAAAAACATTTCGTGCCAAATATGCAGTCATCTCAATGACAGACTTCGAGAAAGGAAACCAATATTGGTTTCACTCATATTTATGGGCGCGTTTTGCCCAACCTGTGCGGTTGTTATATGTTCGAAATAAAAATATTCGCCAGCGTGTCTACAATTCATTAGCACATGCGGTAGTGGCATTTCTTAAACCTACTATTACGGCGCTGGGCCCATGTGTAATAACTCCGGAAGAAATTTGGGTCAAGGGTTTGACACTCACCTATACGGCTGAACTTCGGCCTGAACGCGAATCGCGTGCACGTCAACTTGTTGAGCTTAATCTGGATGACTACATGCATCTGACCGAGCATGCCTTGCCTATGTTGGTGGGAATGCTTGAGAAATTACCGCAGGAGTATCAAGGACAGGGGCGCTACCGATGTTTAACTGATGAGGCTGAGTGCCGAAGTTCATTGCGTCGTTGGCGGTTGCGTCGTTGGCAGGGAAGAGTTCTCTCAGTGCTTCGGCTGATAAAGGCGACATTTACCTTCCGGGACTGTATCGATTATGCCGCATGGAAGATTGAACGTCACACTGGGGTTCGAATTGAGGTTACTCCCAAACTTCGACGCCATCCCGTGTTATGGGGCTATAAAGTTTTTTGGAAATTATTGCGACGAGGTATATTACGCTGATGATTGGTTCATAGAAAACATGGAGACTAGTAGTTTTTAGCTTATCAAAATGATCAAGCAACAGACGTGACAGCATCCATTTTTATGGATGCTTTTCTTATTGAGCTATTCAAGAATAAGACACAGATCGTCTTCAACAAATATATGTTGGCCCCATGTTGCCATGTGCGTTCAGGTGATATAAAACATTCCAGAATATGCTTCAGATAGAAAGGACAGGCAATTTCGACTATCTAATTGGAATAGATGTAAGTTCAAGAATTGCGTTCTTTGTTATCAAATTAGTTTCTTTCAAATACGAAACAAGTCTCGCCCCAATTTTTTGTTGTTTTAAGCTTTACTCTTAGGCCTGTCTGTTCCATCAGGCTTACTGCCTCTTGTTGTTCTTCATCAGTGCCCAATTCTACGATAACAGACTTAATAGCAAGATTGCTAAGTACATTCATAGCACCTTTAATAATGGGTATTTCTATGCCATCGACATCGATCTTAATATAATTGGGAAATGGGAAATTCCACATGGTGCACAAGTCATCCAGCGTTACTCCAAACATACCCTGGATATGATTAGTTGGCATTTTCATGTTTTTAAGGTTTTCTTCTCCAAATTGTGAACGGTTTCCCCCGGGAATAAATTTAGGAATATACAATTTAGAAAATCCACTATTTCCGGATACGGCAACACAGTAGGGCGTAATATTATTTTCAAGTTTATTTAGGTATATATTCTTATTAAGCAAATAATAATTTATGCTCTGAGGCTCAAAGGCATACACATGAATTTTATTGCCATGTTTTTTGACGGGGTATAAAGAATATTGGCCAATGTTTGCACCCAGATCAAAATAACATGAATCAGGTTCAAAACTATCGAGCCAATCTAAAGTATCCGGTTCTTTAACAGAATAAGTTTTTGCTCGTTTAAGAGTTCGCCAATTATCCACTGCAATACGTATTGACTGCCCTCGCACGTTCACTTTTGTATAGCCGCCTTTTATTCTGTAAAGAGTCAATAGAAAACCAGACCAAACATTTTTTAAGAATAAATACGTGTTAGAAATCATAGATTCAACTCATTCGTGAAGTTGGAAAATTAACACCGAATAATCCTTAGATAACATTATAAACTTCAAACATTCTCGTGTCCGGGTAGATCGAATAGCTAGGGCAGAATTACAAGGACTATATCAGCCATGTTCAACAGGTAATGGTACAAAGTGTTGTCCCTAAATGCCGTAGATTAGCCATATTGTTTTTAGTTAGTGCAATACTGGAACGGCAAGGCTAGGGGAATCAGTAGACAAATGTTTCTTATTTGCATTAACACAACTACTTCAGGTTAGTAATGTATTCAAATCGAATACCGTGTTCACCTGATCTGGAAAAGGATTTTTATCTCCAGTGCGCACACGTCCCAAGAAAACGACATTGTTATTCTGTGCGCTTTGATAATCAATGAGTGCATCGCCAATCATCAGCACACCTGTGGGTGTAAGGCTATAAGTAGATAGTATCTCTGCAATCAGAGTTTGTTTTGATTTTGGCGATCCACGTACTTCGATGAAATAGGGTTCTAGTCCACGACGAGTAATGATTGTATTCAGTTCTATTTCAGGTGTGCCTGAGACAATAAATAACGGTATTCTAGTGGCTTCTTTATGCACTAATTCGTTGGCACCGGGTACTGGCTTGCTCGCAATTACAGCTTCGACTACCAGTTTGGAGAAACGTCTATCGAGTTCTCGTTCTTCATCTTGTGTCAGTGGTGGCATTTCCAACAAATGTTGTTGGAAATGTCGAAATTTTTGGTAACGTGATAGGCCGCCGTTCAGACAGTGATAACGCACTACTTTACTTACTATCGTTTTCCCATAGGATTGATAAAGATCAGCAAAGGCTTGTGTTTTAATGTCTCCCGATTCGACCAATACTCCGTCAAAGTCAAAGATGATGGCCTGCCAATCTGCGGCCTTCATGCTTTGTTGTCGGATGCTGCCGGTGTAGCATCATCGTCTATGTCGGAGTGATGAAATTCTTTGTGAATTTCCCTAATACAATCCAGTAGGCCCTGACCCAGATCGACATGTTCGTTGAGTACTAATTTACGGCCAATACGTGGCTGAAATGCATAAGGAGTCACCTCATAATGATGTACCGCATTAGCTTCGTTAAAATGTAGTTCTATCGGCCATGGCATGATTTCCGAAATCATCGTCATGACGTCCTTGATGCGTAATCGTTCCTGCCCGGTAAGGATTAGATGGCGATTAGCGAATTCTGGTGCCAGCACCTGCACGCTCATACGTGCGGCATCCTCAACATGAATGTATTCGCGGATAGCTTCACCACTACCCCTGTAAGTGATCGAGTGTTTCTCTACTGCTTCATGTAACATCCGGTAGATGCCATTACGTGCATCAGTACGTCTACCATACAGAGAGCCATAGCGCAGAATGGTGTAGTCAAGTCCATAGCGCTCATGATAGGTTTCGATGAAGCGCTCCGCCGCCTGTTTACTCGCACGATAGAAAGAACCAGATTCGGAGTATACATATACTGTACTAGCGAAGATAAAACGACGTGAACCGGCGAGTCGAGCGGCTTCCAGTACGTGCATATTTCCCAGAATGTTGACTTCTGCAGTAGCCAGTGGCTTCTCGTGGGCTTCATCGATGTCAGCGATTGCAGCAAAATTGTAGACTACAGCGGCACTCTGTGTCGCCTTTATTACTTCTTTAAGATCCATAATGTCACCAACGATCATTTCCTGATCATGTTTCTGATAGGGCGACGGAGAGCGATCGAACAAACGCACTCGGTAGCCCTCAGCGGATAGTGCCTCGGCTACATGACTGCCAAGAAAACCACTGGCACCAAACACAATTGCAATTTCGTTAGACATTATTCACTTCACTTTTTACTAAGCCAGCAGTAATCAAACCCTCTAGAAGATTTTCTGCAGCTTCAATTTCCATGCGCTTGCGCGACTCTCTAGCAAGGGAACCAATATGCGAGGTCAGAATTATCTTGTCATTCTTAATCAGCGGTCCATGGTAGGGCTCTTGCTCAAAAACATCGAGTGCAGCCATGCCCAAGTGTCCAGAAATCAAGGTCTCATCCAGAGCGATTTCATCGATAAGGCCTCCCCGAGCGGCATTGATTATTATAGAGCCTGGCTTCATACGTGCAAACGCCTTCGCATCCAGCAGGTGATGCGTGTCAATTCCATAAGGCAGATGCAGGCTAATGACATCCGCCTCAGCTAACAATTTTTCTAATGGTAACGATTCTATTCCATGCAATGTTGGATCTATATAGGGATCATGCGCGACTACCCTTGCATCAAAAGCTTGACACAACCGGGCAACACGTCGACCAATATGTCCTAGGCCAATGATACCTACTAGCTGAGCTGCAAGTAGTTGTCCCTGCATTCGTGGCCACTCATTTACGCGTAGCAATCGATCAATCTGACAGATTCGTCTCAAAGTGGCTAATATCAAACCCATTGTGAGCTCGGCTACGGCTTGAGCTGGAGCTTCTGGCGTATTAAAAACGGTGATGTCCTGGCGCTTTGCTGCGGTGAGGTCAACATTATCCAGACCGGCTCCACAACGCGATACTACTCTCAAGCTTTTGGCAGAAACAAAAACGCGTTCCGTCAGAGGCTCAATACCAGCGATCATTCCGATAGTGTCTTTCCCCAATAGTTCGATGATTTCATCCTCTGTGAGTTTACGTTTATAAGTATTTCCAACGATATGCATCCCAGCTTTTACTAAATGCCGAAGATAAGGGTTATTGTTTACATCAAACGAAGAAGTAGAAATGACAAATTTGCTCATAGGTTCGCTCTTATACTTTGTATATGACTGCGGCAGAGCGTATCGAGGATGCGGATATCCATACCATAACCGATAAAGTTGAAGCCCGCTGCAATTCGCTGCCGCAGCTCATTTTGCTCTGGTTCCACCACATGAATGCCCCCGGACTTACCTAATCGATTTCCAGCTTCTAGTACCTGCTCAATTGCTGATAGCACCTCAGGGTGATTGAACTCACTTATCCGTCCCATAGAGCTAGATAAATCATAAGGACCAATGATATAGGCATCGATCCCCTCAACAGAAAGAATTGAATCAATGGCATTAACTGCATCTATATGTTCGATCATAACTACGACTACAGCATTTTCCTCTAGCCAGTGTCGGTATTCCTGGAACCGTGCTCCATAACCTTGAGCGCGAGCAAGCCCAACTCCGCGTTGGCCCCGCGGAGGGTAATAAACTGCTTGTACCGCTGCTTTGGCATCAGCAGCGGACATGACCATAGGCACCATTACGCCGGTTGCTCCCGCATCCATAACCCGTTTGATCTGGTCGGGATGGTTTGAAGTTAGTCGCACGATGGCTGGGCACTGTTGCCCGTCGAGTACTTGGATCAGCATTTGAACTTCGCTTAGCTCCAATACACTGTGTTCCATGTCCAGAACTAACCAGTCGAACCCAGCAGAAGCCATGATCTCGGCGATTGCCGGGTGACCCAGCGTGATCCATGATCCAATAGTTAACTCAGCTTGAGCCAATTTTAATTTCAATTGCATGGGCGCTCCTTAAAAATCTGCTAGAACTCTCCGAATATGGGTGGCGCCTGATTTCAATAAGAGGCTAGCAAGGGATCCGATTCCATCAATTTAGCTACGCGTACCAAGTCAGCCTCTGTATCGACTGCCTGGGTGTTAAACTCGGTTTTTACCATCTTCACACGGTAGCCATGCTCCAGCAGTCGTAGCATGTCTACGGATTCAAGTTGTTCAAGCGGCGTTGGCGGCAAACGAGTGTAATCAAACAACGTTGTACGCCGAAATGGAATGATGCATACTTGTTTATAGGTAAGTGTCTGCATAAACCCTAATTTATCTATGGTTGGAATCGGTTGTCGTGACATATAAAGCGCATCACCCTGTTGATTCATTATTACCTTGACAGTGTTGATATCGTAGAAATCGGCTTCGTTATCGATACTGCGTACAAGGTTTACACAGTTCAGTTGTGGATCATCTCGGAATGGCGCCACCGCTATGTCTATCATTTTAGGGTGTGTCATCGGTTCGTCACCTTGTACCATGACAATGAGTTCCGCATCGATCTCGGCGACCGCTTCGGCCACCCGGTCACTCGCCCGTTCATGGGTATTGGCAGTCATGATCACGGGAGCGCCGAAATCTTGTGCCACCTGTCTAATTTCCTCGTCGCAAGTAGCAATGTAGGTGGCATCGAGTGAGTCACTCATAATGACGCGCTTGTAGATGTGTTCAAGCATGGTGCGACCTAGTAATATTGCAATCGGTTTTCCGGGGAAACGTGATGAATCCATACGTGCCGGAATTACCGCAATTGTTTTCATTAGTAATTTTAAGTTTATTGGGGTTTGTTTGTCTTGATCTTTTCTTTTAATTTGTTGATTGCTAGATGTTTAACCCAATTCATATGTACTAGGATCTGGAACTTGTATTTTTATTAAAAGTTTGTTCTTTGAATCTAATCCTACCACCAGAGAAAGCTCTCTGCGAGGGGCTGACAAATCTAAGCTGGTAATTAACCACCTGTCAGTGTACAATCTCGCGCGTTTCCACAACCTGTATATATCTAGAATATCCAATTAAATGATAGATATATTGCTTGTTACTAAGGTAGTAAGAATGAGCGCATGAGTATGAAGGCCCTTTTTTTCCTTCGCCATTATAACGATATCGATCACATTACCCCGGTCATTTATAAATGGGTCGATTCGGGCCATAACTGCGATGTCGTTCTGATCGGCAATGCCCAGTTTCGGAGAGATTTTCGTATCGAATTTCTGAGTAAGCTTGATGGTGTTCGAGTAGCCCATATTCGTGAGTTATTGCTACCACTCGAATTTATAAGATGGCGGCTACAAATGTTATTGTTGAGCGGTAGCTTACGTCGTTCACTCATAGGTCCACTTGTTAGTGTATTGGCTCAAATTTATGATGCTAAAAGACGTGAGTCTACCTGGCAGCGTACTTCTGAGCGCTTGTTAGTCTATAGTTTTAAAGGGATTAATGAGGGTATAGTGGCATTTGACTGGATCGAGAGAAATTCGGTCATTAGCGTTGAATGGGTCGAAACGGTGATATCAATGGCACGCGCAAAGGGTTTCCGCACGGTATCGTTGCCTCATGGCGATAGTCCCCATGCCAATCAATTGATACGCCGCCATGAATGGAACCTCAAGCCAGATAATACATTTGCCGCTGCGCGGATGTTTGATAAGCTCGTGGTACCAAATGAATTGTGTGCTGGACGCTTTCGCCCTTTTCTGGATGGCCAGGCGATGGCTGTGCTGGGCTCACCACGCTACTGTGACGAATGGCTGACCAAGCTGACCGAATTATTACCACCTTCACCATTAACCCGATCAGATAGCAAGCTGAAAGTGGTGATCTTTTTAAGAAAAAATAACTTTACGACATTTTGGGAGGAAGTCGGCGAAGTGGTGCAGATGATTGCCGCTTTCACAGGGGTTGAGATAGTTATCAAGCCGCATACTCGCACTGGCTGGAAACAATCTTTGACAAAGGATGCTACGCTTCTGCGCTTGCCAAACGTGAGTATAGCAGGCGCTAATGTTCACTCTGCTCATCTTGTGAGCTGGGCAGATGTTATTATCGATATTGCGACCTCAGTTGCGTTTGAAGCAGTCAAGATAAATAAACCTGTATTAGCAGCTGACTACCTACATGCGGGCCGATCTACAATAGCTGATTTCATGCCTGAGACAGAATTGAGATGCCGAGACGACGTGTACAAAAAGATCGATGGATTTCTTTTAAACGGTTGCAGTTCTTTTTATATAGAAGAACATCGTTTGCGCTTCTTGAGGGAAATAATCGATGTCATAGGGCCGGATGTGTTACCTCGCTATGTAGCCCTGCTAGAAGAACAAGTACGGGCAAGCTCCGTATAGATTCAACTCACCTGAGTGAGTGCGTCCTGATTGTCACTTTGGAATAATTACTTTGGTTGTTCAGAGATTCTTTAGGGATATTATTGAGCTGTATGAGTGAGATAGTAGTACCGTCCATCGATGTGGTGATCCCGGTCTACAATGCGCCTGTTCTGACACGACGTTGTATTGATTCCGTCGTATCCTATCTTGGTAAGTCTATAGCGAATATTTATATCCAGGATGATGCGTCTGGTACCGAGACGCGTGAGATGCTTGATGATCTATCATATGAATGCGTCCATGTTCATCACTCGCAGAAGAACCAGGGCTTTGGTACTTCAGTGAACGAGGCAATTGGCCGTTCCGATGCATCCTATGTGCTGGTACTCAATTCAGATACCGAGGTAAGTGAGGATTTCCTGCCAACATTGTGTAAAGCGTTGGCGGTTGATTCGCAACTTGCGGTCATTATTCCTGCCGGCAATGGTTATGCCGACTATGATCTTAACCAGTATTTACGCCAACCAGGCAGCTACATTCTTACGCATCGTCTTGCAGGTTACGCTTTTCTGATCCGACGTAGTATTTTCCAAGAAGTTGGTGGTTTCGATCCAGCATTTGGCCGGGGTTATTACGAGGATATAGATCTAGGCCGTCGGATTGACCAGCACAGCTGGCGCATGGGCGTGCATCCAGATACCTTTATCTATCACAAGGGTGGCGGATCGTTTGGTCGCGGTTGGGCTTACCGAGCGTTGAAGCGCCGTAGCCGCACTCTCTACTTTTCACGTTACCCAAATGCACAGCGCAATGTGCTACTTCTCTCTAGTAGTTGTCTGCTGTCTGATTTTCCCTCAAATCTCCTCAATGCGATTGAGAACGTGTTTCGAGAGGGAGGGACTGTTCATTGGCTTTCGCCAGAGCCCGCCACTCAGATTTTTTGCCTTCATATGCTAAACAGTTCTGCTAATCTGTCGGTGACGATAAGGCTTATGTTGTTGCGTGGCTGGTTACGCTTGGATAAACGTGTTTCCGATGTATGGATACTGCCTGATGCTCCACGATTGCTACGCGCGTTGCTTGTTCTATTGGGTCGTGTACGAGGAGTCGAGATACTTTCTTGGGAAGGGGGCTCCGCAGCGCAAAATGGTACAGCGAGATTATTTTCCAAATAGTCATGAAAGGCTATATTTTACGCCATCTTTGAAGACGAAAAGTAGGGTATCTCGATATTCTCTTGATAGGCTGACACGACTTCGTATTGGATTTCAGTTCAAGTAATGCTATAGATGCTATTCAACTCCTACGTTTTTATTTTCTTATATCTGCCGGTCGTTCTGCTGGGATTTTTCTGGTTGTCGCGCGCAAGCCAATCTTTTGCTGCAGGTTGGTTAGCGCTAGCATCGCTGGTTTTTTATGGCTACTGGAATTTGGCCTATGTCGGGCTGCTTTTAAGCTCTATTGTGTGCAACTATACTTTCGGGCTATGGATCGCCAAGGCTGGTTTACAGCATAACGAAAAACGCAAAAAACAATTACTCAGTGTTGCCATTATCATCAACCTGCTTTTGCTTGCCTACTATAAATACGCTAACTTTTTCATTGACAACTTAAATAGTGTTGCGGATGCACAGTGGGACCTGGGCTATATCATTTTGCCATTAGGCATTTCGTTTTTTACATTTACTCAGATCACCTTTCTAGTGGATGCATATCAGGGTAAGGTGAAGGAACCCAACTTTGTGCACTATACTCTGTTCGTTACTTATTTCCCCCATCTGATTGCCGGCCCACTGTTCCGTCACAGGCAAATGATGCCACAGTTTTTAGCATCGAGTACTTATCGTGTACATTGGGAAAATATTGCTGTAGGTCTAACAATTTTCATTTTAGGTCTAGCCAAGAAGGTTTTAGTCGCTGATCCATTAGGCGAATTTGCTACCCCTATTTTTAATGCTGTTGGTGCAGGTGGACACCCGATGTTGTTCGAAGCGTGGATAGGTGCGCTTGCATACACACTACAGTTGTACTTCGATTTCTCAGGCTATACGGATATGGCGATTGGCCTATCGCTAATGTTCAGTATTCGACTGCCAATGAATTTTAATTCACCCTACAAATCGACAAGCATTATTGAATTTTGGCGGCGCTGGCATATGACGTTGTCACGATTTTTGTTTGATTACTTATATATTCCGCTCGGCGGTAACCGCAGGGGTAGGTATCGTCGTTATTTAAATTTGATGATCACCATGTTGCTTGGTGGGCTATGGCATGGTGCAGGTTGGACATTCGTTGTTTGGGGTGGCTTACATGGATTGTACCTAATGGTGAACCATGCTTGGCGGAGTTTAAAACAGCGCATGGGGTGGATTGGAAGAGGCAGATGGGGAAATTTTGGTGCAGGAGCATTAACTTTTTTAGCTGTCGTAGTTGGATGGGTATTTTTCCGTGCTGAGAACTTTTCTACGGCAGTTGATTTGTTGAGAGGAATGGTGGGGCTAAACGGTGTAACCTTTTCAAAAGGTTTGGGAAACACAAACTTTGCATCCATCATGAGAAACTGCGGTGCAGAATTTTTTGGGGCAATGCATTTGACTAACCTTAATGCTTTTAAAGCCATCAGAATACTTATCCCTGGATTGTTTGTGGTTTTTATGTTGCCAAACGTACAGCAAATTATGGCTAACTATGAGTCGGTTTTGGATGCGCCTAATAAGTCAAGTGAGAAGCAGACTGGTTTGGTTTGGCAGTCGTCATTTTTAGGTGCATTTGTTATCCTGATTATTGGTTTCCTTGTCATTATTAACTTACACAAGCAATCAACATTCTTGTACTTCCAGTTCTGATTGATTCTTATAGTTTTAGTTTTCATAAAACGAAATGAAATATCACGTATATCCGCTCAGCTTTAAAAAATACAGCTTAATGCTGGTATGTCCATTTCTCCTTTTAGCGTTGCTGATATGGAGTATGGAGGATCGGTTTGAGCCGCTCAATGGCGATTTAACCAGATTGGGATATATGTTAGAAGAGGATTTTGGATGGAATATGCAACAACCACTTATTCCAGTCGAGCACTTAAAAAGTTTCTCCATTGAAGAAGCTGATGTGTTGGTTATTGGTGATTCTTTTTCGGCTGAACTTATTTGGCAAAGTCGATTGGTCTCAGCAGGCCTGAAACCAGCTACCTTGTATTGGACCGCACTAATGCTATGTAAGGACATAGGAGTCGCTGTACGTCGGGCAGGTTTTAGAGGTCGTTATATGGTTATCGAAAGTGTGGAACGTTCTTTTCAGAAAGGCATGAGTTATAGTTGTAATAAAACAATCAATATTATGAAAAATGCGTACAAGGGTTCAGTTCCAGCGACTAACCGACCAAGAATCCCTTCAACTCAGAATCCACTTGGGGGAGAATGGATGTTTAAAGCTTTATATAACAAGATTAAACTTAGCAAGTTAAATACTTCCCAAGATTTCATAGAATTCGATCTTGTTCGAACGGTTCCTATCGATGGCTGTAAATTATTTACTAATAAAATGTGTGAGTATGGGCTATTCTATTCCAATGATTTTAAGAAAAAAACATATAGTGCGACTGCCAATGTTCTCGCTGTAAATAGAAATTTGCAGAAGGTTGGCATCCAGACCATTTGGCTTGTTGTGCCAGACAAGTCGACCGTTTATCTTGGTTTCGGAAAATATAATAAGAATCCATACGTTAATATTTGGCAAAAACTTGCGCAGTATAAAGAATTGACAGTACCAAACTTGGACGAAAAGTTCATACGAGAAAGTCGGCAGGTTAAAGATTTTTATGCGCCAAATAATACTCATTTAAGTACCAACGGCTATCTTTTTTTGGGAGATGTGGTGCTTAGCTATGTTAAAAATATGAAGAAAATTGATAACAATCTGAGTTTTCCCAAAGATTTTTCTACTCGGGGAATGCGACAGGATATTTTAGATTGAAAAAAGTGGTTAGTAATCTTTACTGTTATTAGAAATAAATTCCATCCATTATACTAAATCAATCTAGAATAAATTGCGTTGCCAATCATGCTGAAGGTCTACATAGTATCTTTGGACAGTGCGTAGATTATTATTGAGCTCATAGACTAGTGGGCGACCAGTGGCTATTGACAGTTTCATTACCTGTATGCTGGATATTCCGTCTAGCTGCATCATTAACGTACGCAAGATATTTCTGTGAGATACGATTAGAATTCTTTTCCCACCCTGGATTTCAGGTACGATTGTTCCTTGCCAATAAGACAGCATTCGTAAGTGTGCCTGTTGCATGCTCTCTGCAAGCGGTAGTTCATTCTGAACAATACCTGAATAACGAGGTTGATTTCCTGGGAAACGCTTATCTATGGGATCAAGAGGCGGTGGTGACACATTAAATTTTAACTGACAGCCAACGACAGGCCAGATACCAAATTTTTTGATGGCAGCCCAACGATCGATTCCCTCCAAGGCACCATAGTGACGCTCGTTCAAGCGCCAGCTCTGCCGTATAGGTAATTTGCTGAGCCCCATTGTTGATAATACAATACGCAGCGTATCGGTAGAACGTTTGAGTTCCGATGAAAAACATGCGTCGAATGTATATCCTGTTTTCTTAAGCAGGTGTCCGGCCCATTCTGCTTCCTGTTCCCCTTTCGGACTAAGCGCGACATCGCTCCAACCAGTAAAACGCCTATCTCGATTCCAGATACTTTGCCCATGTCGCAACAGAATAAGTTGTGTCATGTGCTACCTTGTTCGTTCAACGCATTATCGTTGGTAATCGATACATGGTTCAACGTCGTGATGCTGATGCTTCGCCCCAAATGTGCTTTAGCGCATCCCTCATGCTGCTACGCATGGTCTTTAGGTAAAGCGTATTATCACTCAGACCGCTTGCCAAACGACGTTGAGCCTTACCAAGATTATGGTAAGGCAAGCTTATGAAAAGATGATGTGTGGCATGGTATCGCAGACCTACAGGGGCCCATAATGCAGTGATAAATAAATTACCAGGTATGTTAGTTGAATCTAGGTATTGTTCTACGAATCCCATCCTATGATTTCCGGGATTGCGGTAAGCATGTGCGACAAGCGTACGCAACGAGTTTAGAAGAAAAATAACAATACCGACCAAATACCAGAGGATAAGAACCTTATAGGTCAGGATTTCCAGTATGACGCATGTAATGGCTGTTGTAGCAAATACAAAAGTGGCGAATTCCTGTAGTTGCCAGTATTTATCATTGCGGATAGTGTTTTTATGGCGCTTATAATTTGGATTAATGACGAGAGATGACGCTCGTTCCCAGCAAAATTTACGTAGTGGTGGGATCAGATAAGACATAGGTGTAAGCAATAAATAACGGATGATAAATATCAATGGTAAAAAGAAAGAAAATAGTACATAACCAATCATCAATACCGGCCTTTGGATCGCAAAGGGAATATATTCACCATCTTCGCTGGTGCCGTAGACATCGGGTTTATGGTGGTCATAATGCACACCGTCATATGTAAAAGAGGGAGTCATTAATGGTATACCACTGGTGAGGTTCCATACCAGGCGGAATATTTTGAATGTTCCTTTTTTTAAGTGTGTAAGCTCGTGAATGAAGGTTACCGCTCGGTAAAGAGACAATGCTGCGATAACAAATGCTACAAGTTGCCAAGCAGAAAACAGCGGTACAAGCAAGACCATTACAAAGGCAGTCCAGCCCAGTGAGACATGAAAAAGAAAGTCCAGCCAGTAGATCACTGGATTCGGTGTCATCAAGTCACGAACAAGATCGTGTGCTTCACGGAGTGGAAATTCCTGGTCAATTTTCATTTCTGTCATTTTCCATCCCTATCATGTAGCCAGTTTATCCATAATTGGATTGAGGTATTTATACTTATGCTATTGTCATTATCCATGTTTTTAAATTAATTAATTGGTCGTTTGCTACTAGTTTGGACTTTGAATCGAAGATGACATCACGACAGAAAAATCCATGAATAGTCCTTAGTTTAACGCACATAAAGCAATTGCGTGCACTGTCCTGTTTATACCAAGCAAGACACGATGTGATCGATGATATTAAGATTAGTTGAAACACTGGTTTTATTTGCATGGCTAAAGTCGGGAGCTCCTGGCCAGCCAGGATCAACAAATTCCACGCCTTGGAATCGTTTTGGCGATGCATAGCGGGGAATGACATGAAAGTGAACATCTGGGTCGACCATCATTAACATAAGATAATTTAGCTTGTCATATTTAAATGCACGTGCCAGAGTGGACTCTATCTGCGCCGTTATCTTATGTAGTTCTGTAAAGCTGGCTTGGCTGAGCTCAGAGAATGCATAGACGTGCTCATGAGCTACTAGAACCAAGGATCCTAGAGTCAACTGTACTGGTCGCAATAAAATGCTCCAGTGCTGATATTTATGTATCACGGTATGCGGCGCACCAAATTTTCGCATAGTTGCGTTGGAAACTGCAGCATCAGGACGCATTATATTGGTCATCCTAGAATTTCTAAAATCTTATTCAGCTGCTATGGTTAGTCTTAGCAGTTCGTAAATTGGTCTTTGGAGTATATGCATCATGTGCTGGTCTGCAAGATGTTACGGGTTGTTACGATATGCTCCGTATTATTCCATCCGCTGAATAGTGTCTGGGCTTTTGCAAAATCTGAAGAATAATCGATTTCACACCAACGGTGTCCAGATATTGCGCACACATTAACCAAATGTTTGGCAGCTAACGCATCGATGATAATGAGATACCAGGATTTGAGCTCAGATGGATGTCGAAGTGCTTCTTCAACTGCGTCGCTAAATATTTTTGGGCCATGTGCACGAAAATAAATAAGGCCGATTGATTCAGCATCAATTTGATCTTTAGGCAAGGTTTTATTTACGTGTTTGACCCATCCTTTTTCGTCTAATTGGACCTTCATGTCATCGGCATCGTAAACTTTTTTATAATCTATGCTAAGTGTAATGGGTGCAGATTCCGAGTTCAGTACTTGTGCCAACAGGGATGCATCGAAAAGAGTATCTCCATTTAGGAGAAGAAAGTCGCAATCCATGACGGAGCGTGCCATCCAACAACTAGCTAGGTTATCCGCAACCTCGAAAAATGGGTTAAAAAGCGTGCTGATCCGTGCGCGATCTGGATAGCGCTGTTGCAGTAGCGCTTCAACCAAGCTAGTCTGGAAACCAGTGACCACGGTGATTTCCTCAAGCCCAGCAGCTAGCAGGGTATCAATTTGCCACTCGAGAATCGTTTTGCCTGAAATTGGTAATAGGCACTTTGGGGAATCCGCGGTCAATGGCAGCAATCGCCGACCCTGGCCAGCACTTAAAATAACCACTTTGGCAGAAGTTTTATATTTTCTGTGCATCATATTTGTTTGGCGCTCAGATGGTTCTAAAAGTTTTATTTGGGTTTCATTAGCCATATCAATCTTTGCAAGATTCCTCTCGTATCAGCAGAGAGTGTAGTTGGAAAAGGATGATCATCGTATATTACCAGCATATCCAATAGGATCATCTATCCTATAGAATAAAGTCATATGTTAATTTAATCTTAACTTCACTTCCCATTGTTATTGTTGTGTGGAGTGTTGGCTCTTTCTTGGCCGATTGACTGTAAGCGCCTTGAACTTGAGTCGTTGGTTTTGCATTTTTATATAGATTTTCTTTCTATGATGATTCCCATCTTATAAAAATCCTTGTATAGAATTGTAGTTAAATTTTAGTTCGCCTTACCTAGGTAACCCTGTGCGATTCGGTAATATACACCACGCAGTTGTTTGTTGTCTCGCATAATAGCTCGATATAGTATCGGGCCAGGTCGATCAAGCATCTGGCCAAGATCATTGCCTAGCTGATCATGTTCAAGATGATTACGTTTCATGCCTACTAGGATGATTGGCCGGGTTGAGGGTGATTGCGACGGAGACCAGAAATCATACATGGCTCCACTGCCACCAAACATATTTCGCGAGCGAATGTCCATATCGTTCCCACTCTGCTTGTAGTACGACAATGCGCTCGCAACCGACCATTTGCTCATACCAACAACGATGGGATTCTGTCCTGTCTGGCGCCGCACCTCTTCTACCACTTGTTCGATTTCTCTTGTTGTTTCGCGCCAAAAATAATGTTTCATTAAGTCCGGATATGGAACTCCTGGTATTCCAAGTACTACATAGTGTAGTACGAACGCGTAGAAAAATATTGTAGCAACAATTGTTGGTTTCCATGCAGACCGTAAACGGCGTGCAACATTTTGCAGATCACCAGTCTTCCCCATCATCCACGCTATCGTCGGCAACACCGCAAGCCACAATGGGGCTGTCCAATGGAACCGTGGCGCATTAAATATGCTAATAACGACAAATACTGCTAAGGGCACGCCGGTGAATATCCACACAAACAGGCGATGTCTCCGAGCATGCGGGCTTTTGTGATCACCACTTGACAGTAACGCCAATGTTGCAGCAATCAAACCTACGGGAGTCAGTAGTACCAAAATGTGCAGAGGTAAATACTGAATCGAGAATTGGTTGTCCATCCCTACCCCTATCACCCGCCTTGATTGGAACAGGAATGATGCCCAATTATGCTCACTATTCCAGATGATTACAGGTGAGAACAGCAACAATGCAAGTGTCGCTGCAAGATATGGATGCGGACGGAACAGCCAACGGCGTGCAGTTGGATCCAGGATCATAAATAGCAAAGCCGCAAACCCTAGGAGGCCAAGTGTATATTTGGACAGAATACCCAGGCCGAACGCAATACCCATACCAAGCCAAGCTGAGTTACGTCCAGCGACCAATGCCCGTTCCATGTAGTACAGCGTAGCGGCCCAGGTAGCTAACAACGGTGCGTCTGGGGTCATTAACATGCCATGAGCGAAACTTACTGGAAGTATGGCCAGCAGCAGCATTGTGCGCATGCTGGTTGATTTGTCGTATAGATTGAGCGTCAGTGCGTATAGGTAGCTCATTGTTACCAAGCCACAAATAAATGCGCTGATCCGCACCCCAAACTCATTGTCACCAAAGATTGCGGTGCCCAGCCAGATTAACCACGCGACCATTGGTGGGTGATCAACAAAACTTAAATCCATGTGTTGAGCGTAATTCCAGTAATACGCCTCATCTGGAATCAGCTGCGCCTGCCCAAGGTAGACCAGGCGCAGCAGTAAGATGAACGCTACAACTCCGACCGAAGCGATGCGCCAGCGTATTTCCAACGATGGTGGATTCTCCTTGACTGGAAATACGTAGAAAGCGGATCCTAGATAGTTAACAACTGCCGTTGCAGCAATCGCTGGAAATATTGCTAATTCAGCTGGCACATGCCAGCCATAGACTAGTAAGGCTAACACACCGCCTCGCAACAATAACGCGAACATACCAATCATCAAAAAGCGACCAAATTGATCCCATCTCAGATAACCTGCATGGTGCGATCGGAATGACCATTTGGAATTGAGTGAATAGTTCACGGTTGCGGCAGCGAAGAAACTTACGATATGTGCTTGCGCAAGTCCGGTTTCGTAAATCACTAGCATTTGAAATAGCAGCGTATCAACTATCACACCACATAGTCCGACCATCGCAAACTTACTAGCCGTATTGACAGAGATCGTGCCCCCTGCCAGGGTGCTCAAACGTTGCAGGTAGGTCCACTGATGAGAAAACGACAGTTTTGAGACGCCGCGTGTTCGATCACGAAAGCGGATTGGCACTTCCACCACCATAATCTTTCCCTGACCAGCTACCAGCAATTCGAGCAAGATCTTGTATCCGCGCGCGCGTTCGGTAATAGTTGCGATCAAATCCTTACGGACTGCAAAAAATCCAGAGGTCGCATCGCTGACATCACAGATGGGACGCGCAAGCCAACAACCGATACGTGACAGCCATTGCCGATGTAGCGGCCAACCCTCGGTGCCACCACCCGGCACGTAACGGCTGCCAACGGCGATGTCGTAACTACCACTTAGAACTGGTTCCACTACGGCGGTTAATCGATCCGGTGGATGGCTCAGGTCTGCGTCCATTACCACGATGACATTGCTGCGTGCTATTGCAACACCGGATAGGATCGATGCCGTCAGATCTGGTTTTTCCCGACGCTCAATGAGCCGCACATTCTTTCTTTTCACCCAAGCACGTATCTTGTCCTGTGTGCCATCAAATGAACCATCGTCGACAAAAATGACTTCAAAATTGTCAGGTGGAAGGTTAAGTGCGAACAGGCGGGTTAGCAGTAGATCGATATTATCTGCTTCGTTGAGAGTAGGAACTACTACAGAAAATTGAGTCGTTGTGTTTGTAGTTCCATTATGTACACTGCGTGACGTTAACGAGGAAACTAAGGATGGAGAATCAATGGTATCTGGCAATTTGATTGAATAAATTAAGATGCTTGTTATTTTTCAACAGGGTCAAGTGTCCGTAATTTTGTAAGTATTTGACAGATCAACATTCTGTGGAGTTTAGTCTACCATCAAATTTGTGAAGAATTGATGAACGATACCCATTTGC
>SMXG01000010.1 GCA_004356775.1 Betaproteobacteria bacterium
AAAAAGCTCAGGAAAAGGTGTTTCATGATTTGGGACGCGTTAGGTCTCTGAAAAGAGCTAAACCTGATTTACTCATTGGTGTGGGTGGCTGTGTTGCCAGTCAAGAGGGAGCAGCCATTGTTAAGCGCGCGCCTTATGTAGATATAGTGTTTGGACCACAAACTTTACACCGGTTACCACAAATGATAGAAGCACGTAAAATGACCGGCCAGTCGCAGGTAGATATTACCTTTCCCGAAATTGAAAAATTCGATTATTTGCCAGAATCACTGATTCAATTTGAAGGACGCACAGGGCGTGTAAGCGCTTTTGTTTCCATCATGGAAGGTTGTAGTAAGTATTGCAGTTTCTGTGTAGTGCCCTATACTCGCGGTGAGGAGGTATCGCGTCCATTGGGTGACGTGTTGGTAGAAGTCACAAGGTTGGCAGATCAGGGTACCAAAGAAGTTACTTTGCTGGGACAGAATGTCAATGCTTATCGTGGAATAATGGAAAATGGGGCAGAGTGTGACGTTGCAGACTTGGCACTGTTACTTGAATGTATCAATGAGATTCGCGGCATTGAACGCATCCGCTATACTACTTCTCATCCTAGAGAATTCACGATGCGCCTTATTGAAACCTATGAAAAAATACCTAAACTGGTAAGCCACGTACACCTGCCAGTACAGTCTGGCTCTGATCGGATATTGGCAGCAATGAAGCGTGGTTACACTACGCTAGAATATAAGTCTATTGTCCGAAAACTTCGTGCTGTCCGCCCCGATATTTCGCTTACCTCTGATTTCATTATCGGATTTCCCGGCGAGACTGAAGCCGATTTCAAGGCTACAATGAAACTGATTGAAGAGGTAGATTTTGATGACTCTTTCTGCTTTATTTATAGTCCGCGTCCCGGCACACCAGCTGCCGAGCTTCCCGACAATACCCTACATAAAATAAAACAGGAGCGACTACAACGTATTCAGGAGAAAATTCAGTGCCAGGCTCAAGCTGTTAGTCAACGCATGGTGGGAACAACACAACATATCTTGGTAGAGGGGGCATCCAAAAAGAATCCCAGCGAACTTTGTGGACGTACCGACAATAACCGCGTGGTAAATTTCGCTAGTGATTTTGACGCAACTGGCCATTTCATAGATGTTGAAATAACTGCCTCTCTATCGCACTCATTACGCGGTGAAATTGTGTGAGGCACATAAAATGTCTCATCTCTTGCCAAGCACGATTGTTACTATAAGAATTAAGATTTTTTAATCTTCTTTTAAATCCCTTTGAGACCCAAGCCAGTCGAGATCTCTTTCCCTTCAGATGATAACCAGCGTCTTGCCAACTTATGTGGGGTGCTGGACGAAAACCTTGTGCAAATTGAATCCGCTCTCGATGTTTCCATCACACGGCGTGGTGAGCATTTCAGTATACGAGGAAAAGTTACTCAAACTAGGCTAGCAGCGCGGGTAATACAAAATTTTTACAGTCAGGCGAAACATAATCTGAGTATCGAGCAAGTTCAATTAGGTTTAATCGAGGTGATGAACCCGCATCACTCGGCGAAACAAACCGCTTCTGTTGAACAGCAAGTGTCGATATCGGCACTCATTACACGCCGTAGTGATTTACATGGCCGGACACCGCGTCAGGTACAGTACCTAAAGCAGATTCAGGAGCACGATATTACTTTCTCTATTGGTCCAGCGGGTACAGGCAAGACTTATCTTGCAGTAGCTAGTGCGGTTGATGCATTGGAGCGGGATGCGGTAGAGCGCATTATACTAGTACGTCCGGCGGTAGAAGCTGGCGAGCGTCTCGGGTTTCTTCCTGGCGACATAACGCAAAAAGTAGATCCCTATTTGAGACCGCTTTATGATGCACTATACGATTTAATGGGGTTCGACAAAACTAGCAAGCAGTTTGAGCGCAACGCAATTGAGGTTGCTCCGCTTGCTTTTATGCGTGGTCGTACATTGAATCAATCGTTCATCATTCTTGATGAAGCGCAGAATACTACACCAGAGCAGATTAAAATGTTTCTTACACGTATTGGCTTCGGTTCTAAGGCAGTTGTGACAGGCGATGTTACACAGATTGATTTGGCCAAGCACCAGAAAAGCGGTTTGGTGGAAGCCAAACAGGTGTTAGAAAAAGTGCGTGGCATTGCTTTCACCAATTTTGAGGCTGAGGATGTAGTACGGCATCCTTTGGTGCAGAGAATTGTTAATGCCTACGAAAAGTATGAAAAATAGGGGCTAGGTTCCTGAGTTTGTCGTAGGATTCATCCGTACAGAAATGAAACTAAAGCTGACATTACAGTATGCAACTGACATTTCATCCCATTTCAGGGGGATTCCTACGCGGTTACAATTTCGTAAATGGTTTAAAGCTGGGCTTACACAGGATGCGGAAATTGTATTGCGTATCGTTGGTGAGATGGAAAGTCGCAGGTACAATCGATATTTTTGCGGCAGAGACTACGCTACTAACGTATTGACCTTTGTTTATGGAGTTACCTTGCCTTTATCCGGTGATATTGTGTTATGTGCCGCAGTAGTTAAGAAGGAAGCAAATCAACAGCATAAAGATCTGATAGCACATTATGCTCACCTTGCGGTACATAGTGTTCTTCACCTTCAGGGCTACGAGCACGAAAGTCACAAAAATGCAGCGACAATGGAGCAGTTGGAAACAAAAATTGTTTCGAGGTTAGGGTTCGATGATCCCTACCAAGAATCCTAGGATTATAGGGACTATATACCAAATATAACCTAGCTAATTACCACGAATTCTAACAAAATTTTACCTATAACAGTTTTTATGCATAATTGTCTATATCACATTTCCTTACATACGGACTAATGTTTTAGATGAATAGTCTCTTATCTAAACACAACTGGCTTAAGCGTCTGAATGTGTTGCTCATACATGAGCCGGAAGACCGTGCACAGCTGATAGAGTTGTTGCATTCTGCATTTGAACGCAACCTGATTGATTCCGATGCTCTGGGCATGATTGAGGGCGTGATGCAGGCGTCCGAAACGCAAGCGAGCGATATCATGGTGCCACGCTCACAAATGGATGTGATCGACATCAGCGAAACACCGGATAAATTCGTTCCACTGATGATCGAAACAGCACACTCACGTTTTCCAGTGACTGAGAACAGTAAGGACAACGTAATCGGCATCTTATTGGCAAAGGACTTGTTGCGCTATTATGCTGGGGGAGAGGAGTTTAACGCGCGTGAAATATTGCGTCCGGTAGTATTCATCCCTGAATCCAAACGACTTAATGTGTTGCTGAAAGATTTTCGTAGCAACCGGAACCACATAGCAATTGTAGTGGATGAGTACGGTGGTGTTGCGGGATTGGTGACCATTGAGGATGTGTTGGAACAAATTGTTGGAGATATTGAAGATGAGTATGATTATGATGAGTCAGAAGACAACATTGTGCAGGATCCGAGTGGTCATTACCGAGTTAAAGCAATTACTGAGATAGCCTATTTTAATGAAGTACTTGGGAAAGAATTTAGTAATGAGGATTACGACACTGTTGGTGGTCTAGTACTGAATAAATTTGGTAGGTTGCCCAAGCGTGGTGAGTCAGTTGTCATAGGTTCCTTAAAGTTTATGGTATTGCGTGTTGATAGCCGTAGATTGCATACGGTGTTAGTTGAGGAAAGTAAGTGCGAGGATTGATTAGCGAAAGCTCAAAGATTGGGTTTCGAGATTCAAAACATAATGTCAGCCCCTATTTGCTCATTACCTTTTTACTTGGCGCCCTTACCACTCTGGGATTTGCACCATTCTATCTTTTCCCTGTTCCAGTCATCACAATTGCACTGCTATTCCATTTTTGGCGAAAAAGCGCAACACCTTTGCAAGTAGCTTTGCTTGGTTTTTGTTTTGGTATGGGCATGTTTGGAACAGGCGTTACCTGGATATATGTAAGCTTACACGAGTTCGGCGCAATGCCAATATCAATTGCGGTACTTTTCCTTATCATTCTTTGTGCCTACCTTTCTTTATTCACGACATTAGCAGGTTGGGTGCTGACGAAGTTACATATTGAGACGCCATTAGTGTGGTCATTATTAGCCGCTACGCTGTGGGCGTTGTTTGAATGGTTACGCAGTGTGCTATTTACCGGTTTTCCCTGGCTGACAGTAGGCTATTCGCAGGTTCCCTCTAGCCCGCTTACAGGTTTTTCTGCGGTGGTAGGAGTATATGGTGTCTCACTGATACTTGTTTTCAGTGCTGCACTCATAAGTTTATTTTTTGAAAAAGAATTGCGCAACTTGCGCAATGCGCTATTTCTATCTGCGATCTGGATTATCGGTTTTGGTTTACAGCATATCCGCTGGACTGAGCCGAAAGGTGAGCCGGTAACGGTAAGTTTGTTGCAAGGAAATATTTCACAGGAAATGAAATGGCGGCCAGAGCATGCCAATCATACGATGGATATATATGCCGAGCTTACGCATAAAAGTAACAGTCGTCTTATCATTACACCAGAAATTTCGTTGCCACTGGCTCGTGACGAGGTGCCCTTCAATTACCTGGCAGAACTCTCTGCCCATGCGAAGCGGAATAATGGAGATATCCTCGTTGGTATGGTTGAAACATCCAACCGATCTGGTGAGTACTATAACTCCATGTTCAGTTTTGGTACTTCTTCTGAACAGATATACCGCAAGCATCATTTGGTACCGTTTGGTGAGTTTATTCCGCTAAAGCCTGTTTTTGGTTGGATCATAAATGTACTGAAAATTCCACTATCGGATTTTTCGCGTGGTAGGTCTGATCAGCGTCCTATGAATCTGGCCGGGCAAAGAGTTGCAGTAAATATTTGTTACGAAGATGTATTTGGTGAAGAACTAATCAATCAGTTGCCGCAAGCAACACTACTTGCTAACGTCAGTAACGACGCCTGGTTTGGACGTTCCATCGGCCCATATCAGCATTTGCAGATTTCGCAAATGCGCGCGCTCGAGACGGGTCGTTATATGTTGCGTGCTACTAATACTGGCGTTAGCGCCATTATAAATGAACGTGGCGTAGTGTTGCAGGAAACAGAAATGTTTACTACAACCGCACTGAACGGTACGGTGCAAGGATATACTGGTACAACTCCCTATGTTCGTTTTGGAAATAGTCTGGTATTAGTATTTATTGGGTTGTCTTTACTCATTGGTTTGTTACCGGTCTTTCGCGGTACAAGAAAAACCCTGTAAAATCGCAATTGTTTAAATCATTAGGGTTTCACTCAGGCGTTTTCATGCTTACATTCCAGGAAATTGTCCTCACTCTGCAACGCTATTGGAGCAATCAGGGTTGTGTGTTGCTACAGCCATATGACATGGAAGTGGGAGCAGGCACGTTTCATCCGGCCACTTTCTTGCGTGCTCTAGGGCCAGAACCGTGGAAAGCTGCTTATGTGCAGCCATCTCGTCGTCCCAAAGACGGGCGCTATGGAAATAACCCCAATCGTTTGCAGCACTACTATCAATACCAGGTGGTACTAAAGCCTTCACCCGACAATATTCAGGATTTGTATCTTGATTCGTTGCGAGAATTGGGAATTGATCTTACAGTGAACGATGTTCGATTTGTTGAGGACAATTGGGAATCTCCTACGCTTGGGGCCTGGGGTTTAGGTTGGGAAGTATGGTTTAACGGTATGGAAGTAACGCAATTTACTTATCTCCAGCAGGTTGGTGGGATTGACTGTAAGCCGGTACTGGGAGAAATCACCTATGGTTTGGAGCGTCTTGCGATCAATCTGCAAGGTGTGGAGAATGTGTTCGACCTGACTTGGACAGAAGGAATCACTTACGGCGATGTTTATCACCAGAATGAGGTGGAGCAATCCAAATACAATTTTGAGTACAGCAACATGAACCTTCTTTTGGAACAATTCAATATGTATGAATCTGAGGCAAAACGCCTTATCGAATTGAGCCTCTCGATACCAAGTTACGAACAAGTAATAAAGTGTTCCCATACTTTCAATTTGCTAGATGCACGTGGCGCAATTTCGGTGACTGAACGTGCAACTTATATCAGTCGGGTTAGGGCGTTGGCGCGACTAGTTGCAACTACGTATTACGATTCGCGTGAGGCGCTGGGTTTTCCAATGCTTCCGAAATAGAACTGATAGGGCTACATGCAAGACTCATTACTTATAGAAATTCTGACTGAAGAATTGCCAGCTAAATTATTGCAAGTCTTAAGCGATAATTTTTCACAAGGCGTGTTCAATGGCCTGAATCAAAATTACTTGCTAACCGCTGAAAGTAAAGTGACAGCTTATGCTACTCCGCGTCGCTTGGCTGTTTCCATAACTGCAGTTTTGGACACTCAGTCTGAAAGGCAAATAGAGCGTAAGGGGCCAACGGTAGCCGCAGCATATGATGATTCTGGTAAGGCAACTCGAGCGCTACAAGGTTTTGCACGCTCATGCGGAGTTGCCATAGATGACTTACAACAGGGGCCCGATAATAAGGGCGTACTTTGCTATATTTATAAGTATAAGCAGCCTGGCAAAAGTCTTGGAGGCGTACTCGTTAAAATCTTACAAGATATATTACCAAAGATGCCGGTTACCAAGATGATGCGTTGGGGTATTGGCGACACATGCTTTGTTCGTCCGGTGCATATTTTTATTATGTTGCATGGCAAAAATGTACTACGTGAACCAGAAGCTCTACTTGGGTTGCGCAGCACAAAGGCAGAAACTCTGGGGCACCGTTTTCTAGGCAAGACCCACATTGTTATTCCCCATGCTAATGAGTATGAGAAAGTGCTGCATGAGAAGGGATATGTCATTGCGAGTTTTGAGAAACGCAAACAGTTGATATGGGATAAATTACTCGAATCCAGCAAAAAAGAATATGGAAAAATACTGCGGGATGATGCACTGTTGGAAGAAGTTACTGCGTTGGTAGAATATCCAGTAGTGTATACAGGGGGGTTCAGTCAGGTGTTTCTTGATGTACCGCAGGAGTGCCTGATACTTTCAATGAAGAAGTACCAAAAATATTTTCCATTACTGGATAGTAGGGGCAATTTGTTGCCACGTTTTTTAATCGTTAGCAATATTAAGACAGACAGTCCCTCTAACATCATTCATGGTAACGAGCGCGTTCTACAAGCACGCTTAGCAGATGCGAAATTCTTCTTTGATCAGGATCGGAAAAAGACGTTATCTTCTCGTGTGGAAGGTTTAAGTAGAGTTGTATATCACAACAAGCTTGGAATGCAGAGCGATCGAGTGGATCGTGTGCGGGCAATTGCACATGAGATTGGTTTGAAATTGGGTGATAAGGCGCTTGCAGAACAAGCAGACGAAGTTGCAAGACTGGCTAAGGCCGATTTGCTCACCGACATGGTAGGTGAGTTTCCAGAGTTGCAAGGTGTCATGGGGCGCTATTACGCGAAACATGATGGAATGAGCGACGACATCGCTTTTGCAATTGAAGACCATTACAAGCCGCGTTTTGCAGGTGACGAATTGCCACGTAATATGGCCGGCATCTGTGTCGCGCTTGCGGATAAATTGGAAGCTCTAGTTGGTATGTTTGGTGTTGGGCAAATTCCCTCTGGCGACAAGGATCCATTTGCATTGCGACGCCATGCGTTCGGAGTTGTTAGGATGTTGGTTCAAAAACATCTTAATATTGATTTGTATAAATTAGTTTCTCTTACACATGAGCATATGCCGCAAGACATTAAGGATAATAGGCGTAATCAACAAGAAGTTGAAAAATTTTTATTGGATAAAGCGCGGAGTTATTTTATTAACCAGGGAAATAATTATCATGCAATCGAATCGATCATTAGTCCATTTGGAAAAATAACTCCATTAGGTATACTCGCAGATTTTATTCCCACAGCAACGAAGTTTCTCTCAACAGAGGAAGGCCGCACTCTAGCTAATGCGAACAAACGCATTACAAATATTCTAAAAAAATCAGGCCAGGGGGTAGTCGCTGCTGGTTTCCCCTTAGATGAGCTGACAAACAGACCAGATCCAAATCTATTTGAAAGCGATGTTGAGGTTAATCTATGGAAATCATTACAAGATATAGGTGATAAATCATTGGCATTTAAGTCTGAGAATCGTTTTGCAGAGGCTTTAGAAGTTTTAGTTCAACTCGCCCCTCCAGTAAAGGACTTTTTTGAACAGGTTCTGGTAAATGCTGAAGATCTAAGAGTTCGAAACAATAGAATTACGCTATTACAATTTGGACGTGTTTATATGAATCAAGTAGCCGATTTAAGCATAATGGTTTCCTGAATCTTATGAAGCTGATTATTCTCGATCATGATGGCGTCATTAATTACGACAACAACATCTATACCAAGATACCTAGCGAATGGAGACCTATTCCTGGAAGCCTAGGGGCCATTGCACATCTTAACCAAGCGGGATATCGGGTGGTGGTTGCCAGCAACCAGTCCTGTGGTCGTAAAGCACTGGATATGACAACGTTTAATGCAATTAATGATAAAATGTACAAAGCAGTGATCCAGACTGGTGGGCGTATCGATGCGATATTTTTCAGTCCATATACCAACGCAGAAGAGCATGATTGCCGCAAGTCTGTGATTATGATGTTTGAAGAAATTGCACAACGTTTTGCTACTGATTTAAAGGATGTGCCCACGATTGGGGATGTGTTGCGCTATTTGCAGGCTGCAGAAGCAGTGGGTGCGGCCCCAACCATGGTTCTTACTGGAAAAGGTAAAAAAACAAGAACTACGATCGGCCTACCCAAAAGCACGAGAATCTTTGCCGATCTAGCAACTGTGGTTGACACCCTGACAAAATGCGTATAGCTATGGCGGTACTACGCTCGACATTGTGTACTTTATTGCAGATTATTATTACACCGCCTTATGCGTTAATTGTCCTTGCCTCGTTTCCACTGACCCCTCTTAGTCGCTATCGTGTAACTTCCGGATGGGCGCATATAATGTTGTTTTTGACCCGCGTCATCTGTGGTGTCCGTTATCGCGTATTAGGAATGGAGAATATTCCCAAAACACCAAGTATTGTGTTGTCGAAGCACCAATCAGCATGGGAGACACTCGCGTTTCAGCAGATCTTTCCACCGCAGGTGTGGGTACTTAAAAAAGGACTACTGCGCATTCCTTTTTTTGGATGGGGATTGGCGATGACCAGTCCCATTGCAATAAATCGCAATTCAGGGAAGGCAGCACTGAAACAGATCGTCCAGCAAGGGAAAGACAGGATAAAGAAAGGGTTTTGGATAGTGATTTTTCCGGAAGGTACTCGTATTGTGCCTGGAAAAAAAGGTAAATATGGAATTGGTGGTGCATGGCTCGCTACGCATACTGGTGTGTCGGTAGTTCCAGTTGCACACAACGCGGGAGAGCTTTGGGGCAAAAATTCTTTCATTAAGCTGCCTGGCACTATTACGGTTAGTATAGGCGCGCCGATAGATCCTGCAGGAATGGAGGCGAGAGAGCTAAACGCTAGGGTGGAAGCGTGGATTGAGTTAGAAGTCGCTCGTATTGGTGATAAAGATATTATATAGAGGTTAAATGACAAAGGATTCATTTCAGTCCTCATGTGGAGACAGAAAAGCACATACGAGAGAGGTGCGTCGTGTTACTTTGAATGGTAAAGAGGTCTCATTTACTATAAAGCGCCGCAGATGCAGGGCAATAGGTATAAAAATAGATTGTGATGGTTTGACAGTTAGTGTTCCTTTGAGAGAGTCATTGGGTTGGGTCGAGTCAGTGTTACAAGACAGAGCCAACTGGGTTCTCAAGAAACTAGACGAATGGGAAAACGAAGAATCGGTCAGACTAGTGTGGGAGGAGTCGGAAATCTTCCCGTTACTTGGAGAACCATGGCAGTTGGCGATAACGGCATTTGGAGTGATGCAAATGACTCAAGTGAAAGTGAAAATAGGAGCGGAAAAGAGACAATTAGTATTGCCTTTACCATCTATGCTAGCTGCCCAAGAAGTAGAGAAAATCGTGATGGAGTGGTATCACAAACAGGCGCTAGTTTGTTTCAGTGAACGCATCGCATTCTTTGCAAATAAGCTAAGTGTACCACACCCACAATTGCGGTTGTCGCGTGCCAAAACTCAGTGGGGTAGTTGTGATATACGTGGAATCATTCATCTCAACTGGCGACTGATTCAACTGTCGCTTAGCTTAGTGGACTACGTTGTCGCACACGAATTGTCACATCTCATCGAGATGAATCACTCCTCAGCATTTTGGAAAACGGTGAAAAACGTTTACCCAGACTATCTGTCGGCTCGGAAGGAATTGAGAAGGCTCAAGTAAGGGAGGCGTCTTTAATACATTACCAAGTGTGCCCATGCTCATCTATTAATTTGTATTAATGTTAGTTTTTTGCGTCTATTATTTTGGCAATTGTTCCATGCGTATACAATGCACTGCTGTTTTGTTGATCTTGATGCTGGAAGCCTGTGGGCTGAAGGGGCCTCTTTATCTTCCACAAGATTCCCCATCAGAGTCGCAGAAATTTCAGGTGGAGGGACAAAAGAATTGAGTAGGTTTCCTTCTTTTGAGTATCATGATGCTAGGCTTTGTGTTGAATCAGTTTCTCTAGATCGTATTTCCAGAGAATTTGATACACCCTGTTATGTTTATTCACGTTCAGCACTGATTACTGCTTATCGGGAATTCGATACTGCCTTTGCTGAACGTGATCACTTGGTGTGTTATGCAGTAAAGGCTAATCCTAGTCTTGCTATTCTCAATTTATTTGCCAACCTTGGTAGTGGCTTTGATATAGTTTCTGATGGCGAGCTACAGCGAGTTCTCAGAGCAGGTGGTGATCCACAAAAAATAGTGTTTTCTGGTGTGGGAAAACGCTCTGATGAAATGCGAGCTGCGCTTGCTGTTAACATACTCTGCTTCAATGTGGAATCAGAAGCGGAGCTAGGGGTTCTGAATCATGTAGCAAGTGAAATGGATAAGATCGCTCCAGTGAGTCTGAGAGTTAACCCAGATGTAGATGCAAGAACTCATTCTTATATTTCTACCGGTCTCAAAGAGAATAAATTTGGCATTCCTTTTAATGAAGCAGAAAAACTCTATACCTGTGGTAAAAATCTTACCAATGTTCGCATTATCGGATTGGATTGCCACATAGGCTCACAGTTAACTGAACTTACTCCGTTTTCCGAAGCCTGTAGGAAGATGCTTAGTTTGTTGGATCGCTTGGAGGCGAAAAAACTCCAAATAGAACATCTCGATCTGGGTGGCGGACTCGGAATTCGTTATTCTGGAGAAAATCCACCATCGGCTCAGAATTACGTCGCGGCATTGTGTGCCGACATTGGCAACCGTACCCAGCGTATCTTGATAGAGCCAGGGCGTTCACTGGTGGGGAATGCTGGTTTACTGCTCACCCGTGTCGAATACATCAAACATACATCTCATCGAGATTTCGCCATTGTAGATGCAGCCATGAATGACCTGATACGCCCGGCTTTATACGATGCTTACCATGAAATTCTGCCAGTTATTATAAACAGCAATAATATTAAAACTTACCAAATAGTTGGCCCTGTTTGTGAAACTGTAGATTTCCTTGGACATGATCGTGAGCTTGCCCTGGCTAAAGGGGATCTACTTGCAGTAATGTCTGCTGGCGCTTACGGCATGAG
>SMXG01000074.1 GCA_004356775.1 Betaproteobacteria bacterium
ATTGGCACGTGGATGGCTGAATGAAGAAAAGAAACGCAACAGCGACTTTGAGGTCATTGCGATCGAAGACAAACGTAGCATTGAACTCGGAGGACTTGTATTGACTGTGCGTCTCGACCGCGTTGACAAGCTCAGTAATGGACAGCGTATCATCATCGATTACAAGACCGGGATTTCATCAGTTGGTGCCATGCTCGGTGAGCGCCCGGATGAACCACAACTACCACTGTATCTTGTCGCCTCTGAGCCGGATGCTTCAGCAGCGGTATTTGCACAAGTGAAAACGAGGAAGATGAAATTCATCGGACTGGCACGTGACAGCGATCTTTTGCCTGGTGTGAAAGCTTTTTCCAAATGGGAAGAACAGGTCGCTACCTGGCGAATTAATCTTGCTCGTATCGCTGTGGGCTTTTCCGAAGGCGATGCTCGGGTTGATCCCAAAAAATATCCACACACATGCCGCAACTGTGACTTGCAGTCTTTTTGTCGTATCTATGAGCGGACTGAAAGTGTGTATACAGAGCGGGAGGATGGTGAATGAGTAACGCCACACATATTCCAGATTTTGCTGATCGTAGCCGTGCGCTTGATCCTGCTTGCTCGTTCATCGTTCAGGCACCAGCAGGATCAGGAAAAACCGGGCTTCTAATCCAGCGCTATCTTGTGCTGCTTGCACATGTCGATGCGCCGGAAGAGATAGTTGTGATCACGTTCACAAATAAAGCTGTGGCAGAGATACGTGAACGAGTGCTTACAGCACTTGCACAGACTGACAATATTTTCAAAACTGAACAAGAAAAATTAATTTGTAAATTAGCTGGCGCGGTTTTGCAGCGTGATGCTCAAGCAGGTTGGCAGATCGTAAAGAATCCAACACGGCTGCGCATCCAGACTATCGACTCACTGTGCGCTTCACTTACACGCCAGATGCCGATACTGTCGGAATTTGGTTTCCAACTGGAGAGCATCGAAGACGCGTCTGATCTTTATCTTGAGGCAGCACGTGCGACCATTGATCTAGTCAGAAAAAATAAGGTAGTGATGCAGGATGTTGAGCGGTTACTAGAACACCTTGACAACGATGTGACTCGAATCGAAAAACTACTCTCCAAAATATTGGAGCAACGCGATCACTGGTTGCGCCATATTCATAAAGGTAAGGATCGTGAAGTGTTAGAAGTGGGGCTAAAGAATGTGCGGCATGAAGCACTTAAGCGCATATCCTGCATCTATCCTGAATCGATGCAGGATGAGTTGATCAAACTCGCACGTTATGCAGCTACTAATCTCAAAGATAGTGGCAGCAATTCACCTCTTGTTACTTGCGAGAAACTCAGCACATTACCTGGCAGCGAAGAACATGATGTTCCCCTCTGGCGTGGCATAGCTGAGTTGCTTACAAAAGAAGATGGAGATTGGCGAGCAAAGCATAATGTTAGTAATGGTTTCCCGCTAGGTAAGACCAAGGATGAGAAAGAAAAAGCAAAATTATGGAGAGGCCGTGCACTCACGCTGATCAGCAAGCTCAAGGAAAATGACACACTACTCCAAGGGTTGCATGACCTGCGTGTTCTTCCACCGCCTACTTACACTGATACGCAGTGGGAGGTGCTTGGTTCAATCACCCGTTTGTTGCCACATGCTGTCGCACAGCTAAAGCTTGTGTTTCAAACGCAGGGCAAGGTGGACTTTACCGAAGTCGCGCAGGGCGCTTTACGGGCGCTTGGAAAACCCGATGCGCCAACCGATCTTGCGCTCGCACTCGATTATCGTATTCGGCATTTGCTGATAGATGAGTTTCAGGATACATCGATCAGTCAATATGAGTTAATTGCTAAGCTTACTGCAGGTTGGGAGTTGGGTGATGGACGTACCCTGTTCGTGGTGGGCGACCCGATGCAATCAATATATCGTTTCCGTGAAGCCGAGGTAGGATTGTTTTTACGTGCTCGTGCTGAAGGTATTGGTAGCGTTGCATTGGAACCGATTATTCTACATGCTAATTTCCGCTCTCAACGCGGTATTGTCAATTGGGTCAACAACACTTTTGTGCAGATAATGCCAGTAAAGGAAGAAGATATTCCTGCCGGCGCAGTATCCTATACGAAATCAGTTGCAACGTACGAGGTATTGGCTGGCAATGCGGTCAGCGTGCATCCATTTTTTAATAAGGATCATGCAGCAGAAGCTGCGAAGGTGGTGGAGATCGTTGAGCAGGCACAGCGCGATGACCCGTCTGCCACCGTTGCTATTCTAGTTCGTAACCGTGCCCACCTGCGTGATGAAATTTTACCGCAGCTAAGGGAAGCTGGACTGCGTTTTCGTGCAATTGGCATTGAAGAGTTAGGTCACCGACCAGTGGTGCAGGATTTGCTGGCACTAACGCGTGCATTGGCGCATTTGGCAGACAGGTTAGCGTGGCTTGCGGTGCTGCGTGCACCGTGGTGTGGTCTCATACTTGCTGATTTCCATGTGCTTGTCTCAAAACAAACTGCCCATGTCCCTAACGCTGCAAATGGTGCAGAGAATAGTGTAAAAGAAGGCATTCAGACAGTATGGGAAATGCTCAACGATGAGGCGCGCATATTAGCGGTCTCCACCGATGGCGCTGCTCGATTGCTGCGCATGCGGGAAGTGCTAAGTAACTGTATCGACAATCGCAATCGACAGTCTCTGCGCACAACCGTTGAGGCGGCGTGGCTGTCGCTCGGAGGCCCTGCTTGCGTAAAGGATGCAACTGATATCGAAGACGCCGAGACTTATTTCGATTATCTTGAGGAACATGAGGAGGCGGGCGGCATCTCAGAGCTTGCGGCATTCGAAAAAGGGCTTGCCAAGCTCTATGCTTTGCCTGATCTGGAGGCTAACAACACACTGCAAATTATGACGATCCACAAGTCCAAAGGACTTGAGTTCGATTACGTAATCATACCTGGCCTCGGCCGTCCGCCACCTAGCAGCGAAAAAAAGCTGTTTATGTGGATGGAGCATCATGCTGATTTGTTATTTGCGCCGATTCAGGAAACTGGCGCAGACAGTGATCTAATCTACTCCTGGCTGGAGAAACTTGATCGTGAGAAAGAGCATTTTGAGGACGAGCGTCTTCTCTATGTTGCAGCAACGCGTGCAAAAAAGTTCTTACACCTGTTGGGTAACACGGGCCTTAGTTCCGACATCGACGGCGTGATCGAACCAAAGTTGCCTGCCGGAAAATCTTTGTTGAGTAAGCTATGGCCAGTGGTTCAGCCATTTTTTGCCGAAGCCGTTTCCCAGGAAAAGTTTCTGAATACATCTCTTCATGACAGAAAAGAAATTGGGGAAGAGGGAGAACGTTCAATCGACCAATCACAACGACTACGTCGCCTTGCGTCCGGTTGGGTGCTGCCTTCCGCACCGTCTCGTGTAAAGTGGAGACGACCGCAGGACACGGTACGTACGCAAGAAATTGAATTTTCGTGGGCTGGTGAGACCGCGCGCCATATTGGAAGCGTCGTGCATCGGTGGCTGCAGCATATCGCCAAAGATGAGGTAATCGGATGGGACATGGTTCGGGTTGAAGGGTTACGCAATACATTCAAACAGAATCTGATCGCGTGCGGAATGAGTGGTAGTGACAGCGACATGGAATCTGCAGTTGCATGCATAACAACGGCGCTCATTCATACGGTAAGTGATACGCGCGGCCAGTGGCTACTTGGCCCACAGCAAGATGCTCAAAACGAGCTACGCATGACGACGATAATTGATGGAGAGCTTATGAATCTGGTGATAGATCGCACTTTTCACAGTATGGATGGCCATCGCTGGATCGTAGATTACAAGACCAGCAGTCATGAAGGCGCGGACTTGGAATTCTTTCTTGACCGTGAGCAGGAGCGCTACCGTGTCCAGCTCAATCGCTATGCTGCATTAATGCGCAAGATTGATGATCAACCAATTAAATTGGGATTGTATTTTCCGCTACTAAAGGGATGGCGTGAGTGGGCAGATGATGGGTAAAGAAGAAGCAACTGCTGCATGAATGGAATTTTTAGATATCAGACCTAACTTGATGTGTATCGTGGTTAGAAGGCTAATTTCTGAAGGAAACTATGTTTTTTACAATGGAATTATGTATTTATCACACTTTCGTGCAATCAATTTTTCATCTCCCGCTTATGTTATGATGAACATCTTGTCTCGTACGAACAATCTGCTTCATGCTCAATATTGATCTGCACTGCCATTCCACGGTTTCTGACGGCTTGTTGACGCCTACACAGTTGGTGGAACATGCTGCTACACGAGGGGTGAGTGTGCTGGCACTAACAGATCATGATGATATGGGCGGGCTGGGTGAAGCTCGACGTGCTGCTACTGAAAAGAACATCACTTTCATCAATGGCGTGGAAATATCCGTTAGCTGGCGCAACAAGACGCTTCACATTGTCGGTCTCGATGTTAACCCAGAATATTCCCCATTGGCACAAGGCTTGGAAGCTATTCGCAGTGGAAGAACATTGCGTGCGCGCAAGATTGCCGCACAACTCGACAAATTTAGTATTCACGATAGCCTAGAGGGGGCTTATTCCTATGTAGGGAAGGGGGGGCTGATAGGGCTCACTCACTTTGCTCGTTTTTTAGCCGAGCGGGGTTATGCTAAGGATGTGAGGTCTGTATTCAAGAAATATCTAGTTAAGGGGAAGCCTGGATACGTATCGCATCAATGGGCTCCGTTAAGCGATGCAGTGGCCTGGATATGTGGTAGTGGCGGTAGGGCTGTGATTGCTCATCCAGCGCGCTATAAACTGGGAAAGGATGTACTGGACGAGTTGCTGTTTGAATTTCGTGCACTTGGTGGCGCAGCCATAGAGGTTATTACTTCCAGCCACACCCCTGAGCAGTCTTTGTTGTTTGCACACCATGCCCAGCGAATGGGTTTACTTGCTTCTCGTGGCTCAGATTTTCATGGGCCGGGCGAAAGCTATTTTGATCTGGGGCAGATACCAGAATTGCCCTTGGGATGTACGCCTGTGTGGCATGATTGGAATAGGATAACGTAGTGCGAGAAGCAGATATGTTTCGCTATAATAATTCAACATTGGAACTATAGACTACATCTAACGTGGCTCAATTCTTTTCTATTCATCCAGACAATCCACAGTCACGCTTGATACGACAAGCTGCGGCTCTTGTGCGTGCTGGCGGTGTGATTATTTATCCGACCGATTCCTGTTATGCCTTTGGTTGCCAGTTAGGTGATAAGAGCGCCATGACTCGTATTCGCACCATACGACATGTAGATGAGCAACACCACTTTTCACTAGTGTGTCGCGATCTGGCTGAAATATCGAATTACGCTAAGGTTAACAATAGTCAATACAGGCTACTTAAAGCCAACACACCAGGCAGTTATACATTTATACTTGAGGCCACTCGCGAGGTTCCCCGCCGTTTACAGCATCCAAAGCGCAATACTATTGGTCTTCGAATCCCTGACCACCCGATAGTGCAGGCACTGCTAGCGGAGTTAGGTGAGCCGTTATTGAATTCCACTTTGATTCTGCCTGGAGAAGAGTTTCCTCTCAATGATCCATGGGAAATTCGTGAGCGTCTCGAACACCAAGTGGAGTTAGTGCTAGATGGTGGTTCCTGTGGTTTAGTAATGACAACTGTGATTGACTTAACTGGGGGTAAGCCAGAATTAGTACGGCACGGTAGAGGTAGTCTAGTCCCCTTTGGAATGGTGCATGGATAGTATTATTCAGGGCATTGCTATTTATGCGCTTCCATTAATATTTGCCATTACCTTGCACGAAGCCGCACATGGGTACGTAGCCAAGCATTATGGCGATCTTACCGCTTATGCTCAGGGGCGCGTTACTCTGAACCCCCTACGACATATCGATCCAATCGGTACAGTTATTTTACCATTACTGCTTCTGGCAGTTAGCTCACCATACTTATTTGGTTGGGCGAAACCGGTGCCGGTCAACTTTGGTAACCTTCGCCATCCCAAACGGGACATGCTCTGGGTAGCCGCTGCTGGACCGGGAGCCAATCTTTTCATGGCATTACTCTGGGCTCTAGTTTTCAAGCTTGGCCTAGCTATGCCGGAAAGTGATTATGCCGAGCCAATGATATTAATGGGTAAAGCTGGTATTTTTGTAAACGCTATATTATTGGTTATTAATTTACTGCCATTGCCGCCTCTGGATGGGGGTCGCATAGCAGTGAGCCTGCTACCTCATCGCATTGCATACCGTTTTTCGCAGATTGAACCTTATGGTTTTATGATTTTACTGATCCTGATGTTTACCGGCGTCCTAGTTAAAGTCATAGGACCTTTTATAATGATTACCATAAGTATAGTTGCATGGTTTGTTGGGTTGTAAGCTTGACAAGACATTTAGCCACGGAATAATCAAGGATAAAAGGATGTTTGCTGATCGAGTTTTGTCTGGGATGCGTCCCACGGGTAGTCTGCATTTAGGACATTACCATGGCGTACTGAAGAATTGGGTGGAATTACAGCAAGAGTTCGAATGTCTGTTTTTTGTTGCCGATTTGCACGCTCTTACCACTCATTATGATGCACCCGAAATTATCGAGCAAAATGTCTGGGACATGGTGGTGGATTGGCTTGCCGCTGGTGTAGATCCGGCGCAGGCAACCTTGTTCATCCAGTCACGGATACCTGCACATGCCGAATTGCACGTGCTGCTTTCTATGATTACGCCGCTGGGTTGGCTGGAGAGGGTTCCCACCTATAAGGATCAGCAAGAAAAACTAACCGAGAAAAACTTAAACACTTACGGTTTTCTCGGATATCCACTATTGCAGAGTGCAGATATTCTTATTTATCGTGCTAACCGTGTGCCGGTTGGCGAAGATCAAGCGCCGCACATTGAGTTAGCCCGCGAGATCTCGCGTCGCTTCAATCACATTTATGGTAAGGAAGCTGGGTTCAGGGAAAAAGCCGAGTTGGCGATAAAAAAACTTGGCTCCAGAAAATCTAAGGTCTACCGAGAACTGCGTAATTGTTACCTGGAGAAGGGTGATAATGAAGCACTAGATGCAGCAAAGTCGTTGCTCGATGAACAGCAGAACTTGAGTATGGGAGATTTGGAACGGTTATTTGGCTATCTTGAGGGTGGCGGTAAAATAATTCTTTCTGAACCTGAAACAATGCTTGCCCAAGCGTCAAAAATGCCGGGCCTGGATAACCAGAAAATGTCCAATTCATTAAATAATACCATCAGTTTGAGAGAAGGGGCTGAAAGTGTCAGAAATAAAATTCGTACCATGCAGACTGATCCAGCGCGCAAACGGCGTAGTGATCCAGGCGATCCAGACAAGTGTCCAGTGTGGCAATTTCATTTGGTTTATTCAGATGATAAGATCAAGGATTGGGTGCAACAGGGCTGCAAGAGTGCGGGCATTGGTTGCTTAGAATGTAAGCAACCGGTAATCGAAGCAGTGTTAGCGGAACAACAGCCTATGCATGAGCGTGCCAGAATGTACGAGGATGATCCTACTTTGGTACGCAATATCATCGCAGATGGTTGTGAAAAAGCTAATCAGCTAGCACAGGAAACCATGCGTGATGTGAGAGAGGCAATGGGGCTAAATTATTCTTAGTACTTGTTTTATTAAGAGATGTAACAATGGTCTGGTACGATATAATAGAGATTAGATAATGTAGTTTTCATTTCAGTGTGAGCCAATTTCTCAATCCTACTGTTACTAATCCTATTGCTAATATCCGCGGAGAACCGCTGATGGAGGCGCCACAGGATTTGTTTATCCCACCAGATGCGCTGGAAGTGTTTCTCGACACTTTTCAAGGACCGCTGGATTTGCTGCTTTATCTTATTCGTAAGCATAATCTAGAAGTCCTGGATATTCCGATGGCAGAGCTTACGCGTCAATATATGGCCTACGTTGAGATCATGCGTGCTAATCAACTGGAACTAGCGGCGGAATACTTATTAATGACTGCGCTTCTGATCGAAATTAAGTCACGCATGCTGCTACCACGGCCTATTATCAGAGCTAACGAAGACGACATCGATCCACGTGCTGAACTAGTGCGCCGATTGCTTGAATACGAACAGATGAAACTGGCTGCACTACGGCTAAATGAGATGCCCCAGGCCGAGCGTGACTTTACGCTGGTTAATGTTCTGATTGAACAGACAGTAGTAAAGCGCTTGCCGGGAGTCAATGTAGATGATCTACGTAACGCATGGATTACACTCGTAGCACGCGCTCAAGCTAATCGGCATCATCGTGTTACTCGAGCTGAACTCTCAGTGCGAGCACATATGAGTCGTATTATGAGAGATTTGCGGGGACACGAGTTCATTGAGTTCCATGAATTGTTTGGTCCCTCTGCCAGAGTGGATGAAGTAGTAGTAACTTTTCTTGCGTTGCTAGAGCTAGTTAAGGAAAGCCTAGTAGAAATCACGCAACCTCAACCCATCGGAATTATTTATGTCAGATCAATCGATTTCCTTACTGCCGTCTAATTCATCCGAGCCGATGAATCTTGATCAAGTTAAGAAGGTTTTAGAGGCAGCATTACTCACTAATCAGGATCCATTGTCACTGTCAGAATTGAAGAAGTTGTTCGACGAAGATCTAAGTGTAGAAATTCTGCGCAGATTGCTTGAAGAATTACGTAAGGAATGGGCAGAGAGAGGTTTAGAACTGGTATGTGTTGCCAGCGGCTGGCGTTTTCATGCCAAATTAGAAATTCAGGAATTTCTTAACAAGCTTAATCCACAAAAGCCTCCGCGCTACTCACGTGCAGTATTGGAAACACTTGCCATTATCACTTATCGTCAGCCGGTGACACGTGGTGATATCGAGGAAATTCGTGGTGTGGGAGTTTCCACCCCAGTGCTCAAAGTTTTGGAAGCACGGGGATGGATAGAAGCCATCGGGCATCGTGATGTCCCTGGCAGGCCAGTTTTATATGCTACTACCAAGGATTTTCTTGATGATCTGAACCTATGCTCTCTAGAAGAGTTGCCCCCATTGGAAGATCTTGGTTTGCTAGTTGAACAAAAAAGAAATATGGAATTGTTATCTGTGTCAGATTCGATTCCCACTTCTGATACTACTGAAATATTACAGCCTTTACAAGAGTTAAAGTAAGTGGTGGAGTAGAATATGGGAAGTGAGTAGCGTTTTCGGTATGGTAAGAAAAGCGGTTGATTAATTTTGTTTTAGACGAAGTAGACGTAGGGGGTATATGCGAGCAATTTTGGTGGCAAATCCTAAGGGCGGTTGTGGCAAAACCACATTAGCGACCAATTTAGCGGGTTATCTAGCCAGACAGAATCAGCGGGTTGTATTGTGGGATCTAGATCAACAGAAATCATCACTCGACTGGCTCGCATTACGTTCTCCTGAGTTACCTACCATTATTAGGCTAGGTTTGGAGCGTAACGAAGCATCCCAAGGAGTTACAAAAAATGATTGGCTTGTGCTGGATTCTCCGGCAGGAATTCATGGAAAGAACCTTTCCTATGCTTTGAAACTTGCACACAAAGTCATTGTACCAGTACAGCCATCAGTGTTTGATATGGCTACCACTCGGGATTTTATAGATCGGTTGATGGAAGAAAAGACTATACAAAAACACAAGGCTTTTATTGGCATGATTGGAATGCGGGTAGATCCACGCACTCGTGCAGCATCTACCTTGGAGAAATTTCTAATGCAATATGATCTACCCATTCTCACCTATTTGCGCGATACCATGGTGTATGTCAATGCTGCTTTTAATGGCAAAAGCATTTTCGATTTACCGTCCTACCAGGCTGAACGCGATCTAGTTCAGTGGCAACCACTTACCAAGTGGATTAAGACATAAAGTTTAAAACGTATAACTCAGGTTGCCAATAGAAGAGAGCTCTCTAAGTTTACCCTAATTTTGCATCTTAAGGCGCCAGAGTTGTGCTCCATGGTACAAGCGCGAGTCAAACAAATAGCGCCACAGGCGTATTCTCGTCTGTCTTTGGACTGCACCACAACAACTTCTATGGGGTGGTTTTACTACCCCATATTAATACCCTACCATCAAAAAAACCGACCCGCCATCCCGTCATCATACCGACGGGGGACGAATCGGTGTCATGCGTCTGCCCTTAGAGCTTAGTAAAGACCGGAATAACAGGACCGGCTATGCTGTTGATGTTGCGATCACCCGC
>SMXG01000075.1 GCA_004356775.1 Betaproteobacteria bacterium
ACTATCAATCCCTGCGCGTCGGCCTATAGTTCTTGATGACTCTTGATGATCTAGTGCCCTAATTCTTCTTGCCGACAGACTATTAACCCGCTCAGATTAACTGACAAGAGTGCTTCAAGTCAAGCAATTTGTCAGGCAATTTTTATACTAAAACTGAACTAATACTATACTAAACTATACTATATCTAAAACTGAACTAATGCAGGCACGGCTCACTGTCAAGCTCACTTTTCCCAAAAAAACGACCGGCCCAATCCTGTACAGCAAGAAGCAGATAACGATCTTCTTTCTATCTTTGGGCCCAAAATGAAATGGCTCCTTCCCTTTCAATGTGTCGCACTCTAACACTGTACCTAGAGTCGAACGAAAAGTTCACAGAGAAGGGCCGTATAGGAACCTCTTTCACAGTCGAGACAATATCTCTTCTAGCTGCTCCAAATTACTGTAATGAATCACTACATTCCCCGAGTTTTCCTTCCCGGGTTTGATGGTTACTTGTGCCCCCAATTTAGCTGAAACTTCTTCCTGCAAACGAAGAATGTCACGGTCACGCTTGGGGTATTTTTTCACAGGTGGGTGCTCGATCCGATGCACCAACGTTTCGGTTTCACGAACGGAGAGCTGTTTGCATACTACCAAATTTGCGGTTTCAATTTGCTTGGCCGAAGGAAGCACAAGTAAAGCACGACCATGGCCCATGTCGATCTTCCCCTGCATCATCAACTTTTGTACCACCGCTGGTAGATTGAGCAAGCGCAATAAATTGGAGATGGCGCTGCGCGAACTTCCTACCGCCCGGCCCGCTGCTTGATGGGTCATACCAAATTCTGTAATAAGCCGCTGAACTCCCAAGGCCACTTCCAATGGATTTAAATCCTCTCGCTGGATATTCTCGATCAGCGACATGGCCAGCGCAACTTCATCCGATACTTCGCGGATTAGCGCAGGCACCTCCAAAAGTCCGGCCATTTGCGCCGCCCGCCAGCGCCGCTCACCAGCAATAATTTCGTAACGACCGTCGGAAACCTGTCGCACCAGCACTGGCTGCATCACACCGTGTGTCTTGATAGATTCAGCAAGCTCCACCAAAGATGCTTTATCCATACTAGTAGTGCGCGGCTGGTGTTTTCCTGGTTGCAAAAAGGATGTTTTCAGATTCTGCAACGCCTTTACATCTGCGCTAGTATCGTCGATCCCCGCCAACAATGCGTCCAACCCTCTTCCCAGCCCTTTCAATTTCGCCATCTTCTCCCTCGCTTCTTTCTTCTACATTGTGGCTATAAATTTGGTCTATCCCCCGAATCTGTACTCAAATAGACACCACATTAGCAGAATACTTGTTGAGGATCTCTCCCGCCAACGCGAGATAAGCTTGCGTTCCTTTCGATAATTTATCGTGATACAACCCCGGTTTACCAAAGCTAGGAGCCTCTGCCAGCCGCACATTTCGCGGAATCACCGTGCGGTAAACTTTGCTGCCAAAATGATCCATCAGCTGATCCGACACCTGCTGCGTCAAGGTGCTTCGCGGGTCAAACATCGTGCGCAACAAGCCCTCGATCTCCAGTACTGGGTTTAGATTGGCGCGCACCCTTTTTATGGTATTAACTAGGTCGCTTAACCCCTCCAGCGCATAGTATTCACATTGCATCGGGATCATCACCGCATGCGCCGCACACAGACCATTGAGCGTAAGCAAATTGAGCGCTGGCGGGCAATCAATGAGAATAAAATCATATTCGCTTTTTACTTGTTCCAGGGACTCTTTCAAGCGCATTTCACGCCGAGGCAATCCTACCATCTCTATTTCAGCACCAGCTAAATCACGATTAGCAGGAATCAGGTCATACTTACCGCTAGTCGAGGTTATACGCGTATCTACGATGCGTTGGTTGCTCACCAATGCATGGTAAACCGTGCGCAGCAACGCACGCTTGTCCACACCGCTGCCCATGGTAGCGTTACCTTGCGGATCCAGATCAACCAACAGCACACTACGTTTTGCAGCTACAAGGCTCGCGGCCAGATTAACGCTTGTGGTGGTTTTCCCTACTCCGCCTTTCTGATTAGTTATAGCCAAAATTTTAGCCACTCCACCTTCTCCCAAATTAGTGCTACCGAAAACAAAAAAATTCAACTCACAAAAATGTCGCAACAACTATATTCGATTAATGATTACTAAATGCCGTTTCGCTTCAAGACCGGGAACTACAACAGGAAATACTTTATCAATGGCAAATTGTGCCGGAAATTGCGCTAGATCTTCTTTAGGACAAGCGCCCTTCATCGCCACTATCTTGCCCCCCCCATCGCCCTCTCTACAAAGATGCCCCGCCAGTCTAACAAAAACAACCAAGCTTGAAAAAGCGCGAGAAATCACTGTGTCGAATTTTTCCGTCGGCCGGAAATTCTCGACCCGTTCTGCGACTACCTCAATATTTTTTAGTCGTAATTCGATACGAACCTGCCGCAAAAACACGGCTTTTTTGTGATTACTCTCAAACAGCACTACATGCCAATCAGGCCGCACTAAGGCCAAAGGAATTCCCGGCAAACCAGCGCCACTGCCTACGTCGGCAACACGGGGCCCAACCATGTGTGGCAAGACGACTAAACTGTCAAACAAGTGCTGAGACAGCATTGCTTCCGGTTGACTTACTGCCGTCAGGTTATACACTTGGTTCCACTTTTTAACTAGTGCCAGATATTGCAACAAACGAACCGAGGTTTCGTGTGGAATTACAATCCCTAAAGCTGCAATACCATCAGCCAGCTGCGTTGCCAGATTCATGCACTTTACTTTTTTTCTGTTCTATAAAACCACGCTTTAAGTGTACTAGCAACAACGATATTGCTGCCGGTGTAATACCAGAAATCCGTGTCGCTTGACCTATTGTTTCAGGCTTATGTTGGTTCAGTTTTTGTTGCACCTCATTGGAAAGACCGCGCACGATTCTATAATCCAAATTTTGCGGTAAGCACATTTCTTCGTAGCATGCATTGCGCGCCACTTCAACTTTCTGCCGCTCGATGTACCCATAGTATTTGGCCTGAATTTCAACCTGCTCCGAAACTATTGTATCAACGACGGCTCCGCTGACCCCTGGTAGCGACATCAGACCCGCATAAGTCACATCAGGGCGGCGCAACAGTTCGTGAAGAGAAGATTCGCGCCCGATGGGTTTGCCCAGCACCCGTAGCACATCTGATTCGGAAATAGAATTTGAACTCACTTTTGGACCAAGAAAAATTGTTTTCAATCTATCCTGCTCGCAGACAATGGCCTCTCGCTTAGTTTCAAATACCGACCAACGCGCATCATCAACCACGCCCAGCTTGCGCCCAATTTCAGTCAGGCGCAAATCAGCATTATCCTCACGTAACTGCAAACGATATTCAGCACGACTCGTGAACATACGATAAGGCTCTGTCACGCCACGCGTAATAAGATCGTCTACTAGCACGCCAAGATATGCTTCATCGCGTCGTGGACACCATGCACTTTGTCCTTGTGTTTTGAGCCTGGCATTGATGCCGGCCAACAAGCCTTGCGCGGCCGCCTCTTCGTAACCAGTAGTGCCATTGATTTGTCCGGCAAAGAACAACCCCTCGATGACCTTAGTTTCAAGTGAACTTTTAAGTCCGCGTGGATCAAAATAATCATATTCGATCGCGTAACCAGGGCAAGTAAGATGCGCTTTTTTCAGCCCCTCTATAGAACGTACCAGGTCAACTTGCATGTCGAACGGCAAGCTTGTTGATATGCCATTGGGATAGACTATGTGGGTGTTGAGCCCCTCCGGCTCCAGAAAAACCTGATGTGATTCCTTCTCAGAAAACCGCACCACCTTGTCCTCGATGGAGGGACAATAGCGCGGACCGACGCCTTCTATCGTGCCCACAAATAGTGGCGAGCGATCTAAGCCGCCACGGATGATGTCATGGGTGCGTTCATTGGTGTGGGTGATCCAGCACGACAATTGTCGGGGATGCTGAGTAGCTTTACCTAGAAACGAAAAGACCGGGACAGGGTTATCCCCGGGCTGCTCCATTATCGCCGAATAATCTATGCTTCGACCATCTATGCGCGGAGGTGTCCCCGTTTTTAATCTCCCCACGGTTAGCCTCATTTCCCGCAAACGATGTGCAAGAGTAACTGATGACGGGTCCCCCGCACGACCAGCCTGAAAGCTATTTGACCCAACATGAGCAAGACCAGCGAGAAACGTCCCCACAGTTAGTACCACAGCGCGGGCAGAAAACATTATCCCCAGTTGTGTAACGACTCCCGTAACTTGGTCTCCCTCTAGAATGAAATCATCCACAGCTTGTTGGAACAAACTAAGGTTCGGCTGGTTTTCCAAACGGCGGCGGATTGCTTGTCGATAAAGCATTCTGTCAGTTTGTGCGCGGGTTGCACGCACCGCAGCCCCTTTACTAGCATTAAGAATGCGAAACTGGATGCCGGCCTCGTCTGCAGCGGCGGCCATAACGCCGCCAAGCGCATCTACTTCTTTAACTAAATGTCCCTTGCCAATGCCCCCCACGGAGGGATTGCATGACATTTGCCCCAATGTTTCAATATTATGTGAAAGTAGCAGAGTTTTCCCCCCCATGCGCGCAGCAGCAAGTGCGGCCTCAGTGCCCGCATGTCCGCCACCTACTACGATCACATCAAACTTTTCAGAAAAAGTCACCAGAACCGTCGTCTTTTAAGATCTATTAATAGAATATATTCTACGACAAACCCGGAAAAAATGTTAGCACGAACGGTCCGACTCTCTGCAACAAACATGGTCGGTACTTTTGTAGCGTAGAGAATGTTTCACGTGAAACATTCTCAAATTCCCACGAGAGCGTTTCACGTGAAACGCTCTCCAAGGGAATATTCAACCCAACAAAGGATAATTTTTGACAAAATGTGATTAAGGAGATAACGAAGCCTTGGTTTTTAGAAGTTTATAGGACACAAATTACTTCCCGATGCAGAAATGCGAAAATATCTCGCCCAGCAAGTCATCTGCACTAAACTCACCAGTAATAGATGATAGTGTTTGCTGCGCAAGCCGCAGCTCCTCAGCTAATAGCTCCGACTGAATCTCTTGCTCGGTTATTCTGATTGCGTTCTCCAAGTGTTTCTTGGCATCCACAAGCGCCCACAAATGGCGGCGGCGCGCCATGAATAAGCCCTCACACATGGAATGCGGCTTCCACCCAACAATCTCTAGCAATTTCTGTTGGAGTAATTCAATGCCGGCACCAGTTTTTGCTGAAAGATAAATTTCTAATTTATCATTCTCGTCCTTGATACGTGGAACTTCTTTTAGCAAATCTATTTTGTTGAATACGTAAATTAGTGGCACTCCCACTGGGAGCCCATTAAGTATCCTCTGGTCTCCAGTAGTCAGGCCCAAACGACTGTCGATCAGCAAAAGCACCAGCCCCCCTTTTTCTATGGCCGCCCAAGCGCGGGCGATACCAATTTTCTCCACCTCGTCGTTTGTTTCGCGTAGTCCAGCTGTATCAATTAGATGCAGCGGCACGCCTTCTATTTGGATTGTCTCGCGAATAGCATCGCGGGTGGTGCCAGGAGTTTCAGTAACAATGGCCACCTCTTCCCTTGCTAGCCTGTTCATTAGGCTAGATTTCCCTACATTGGGCTGGCCCACTAAAACCACGTGCACACCTTCACGCAGCAAGCTACCCTGTCGAGCGGATGTAAGTACGTGCTCTAGTTGTGCCTGAATGCTTTTGAGCTTGTTATAAACCCCAGCATGTTGCAAGAAATCCGTTTCTTCCTCTGGAAAATCCAGCGCCGCTTCTACAGGCACGCGCAAATCGATAAGCGCCTTCGTCAGGGCGTGAATAACAGCGGAAAACTCGCCTTGCAATGAACGCATAGCGCAACGCACAGCTTCATCGGTACTGGCATCTATAACGTCGGCTACACTTTCAGCCTGAGCAAGGTCAAGCTTGTTATTAAGAAAGGCGCGCAGTGTAAACTCTCCCGGCTGGGCCAGCCGAGCGCCAGCGGAGAGACAGCGAGACAACAACATGTTCATTATCGCCGGCCCGCCGTGGCCCTGAAGTTCTAACACATCTTCGCCAGTATAAGAATGCGGAGAGGGATAAAAGATAGCGATGCCTTGATCTATAATTAATCCGTTTTCATCCCTGAATTTGCTTAGGCTAGCGTGTCGATTTTTTGGATGATGCCCCAGAATTAGTTGAATTATTTGTTGCAGGTTTTTGCCGGAAATCCGTACCACACCAATTCCACCCCGTCCTGGCGGAGTAGCTATGGCGGCAATGATGTCTGTGTTTCCCATGGGAATAAATTGAACCTGGGCCCAATTATATACGTCGTGGTCTTTCTCTCAGCTCACTTTTTCTTAGTTGCCGGAAAGGTGGTGGAGGGGGCGTACATGCGCGTAATTTGCCATTGCTGGGCAATGGAAAGCGAGTTATTAACTAAGGAATACAGTACCAGCCCTGCGGGGAAAAAGAAGAAAAATACGCAAAATACTATGGGCAAAATCTGCATTACCTTCGCCTGAATCGGGTCAGTTGGCGTCGGATTAAGCTTGGTTTGGAGAAACATAGAACATCCCATCATGAGCGGCAACACATAGTAGGGGTCGGGAGAAGAAAGATCCTGTATCCACAGTACAAACGGAGCGTAACGCAACTCCACACTAGCAAGCAAGACCCAGAAAAGCGAGATAAATACCGGGATCTGCACCAAAATAGGTAAGCATCCACCCATGGGATTAATTTTTTCAGCTTTATAAAACTCCATCATTGCTTTGTTCAAGCGCTGACGATCATTTCCGTGTTGTTCACGCAGACGCTGCAGTTTGGGGGTGACTGCTTTCATTTTTGCCATTGAACGATAACCTGCTGCAGACAAGGGAAAGAAAGTCAGCTTGACTAACATTGTCAAAAGAATAATTGCAACCCCCCAGTTTCCAACCCAAGAATGAAACAGGGACAATAACCAAAACAATGGCGCTCCAATAACAGTAAGCCAGCCATAATCAACTGTAAGATCAAGCCCTGGTGCTAACTTAGAAAGCTTGCTTTGCTCTTGTGGACCCGCGTAAAGTGGAACAACAACACGTCCAATTTGGCCTGGTTGAATCGCGCCTACTGGCACAATTACCCCGGCGGCATATTGATTCTCTCCCAAGTGCTTGGCATAGTATTCGCGCAAGGTTTTGTCCTTAGGCAACCAAGCAGTAAGAAAATAGTGTTCCTGCATAGCAATCCAACCATTGTCGGCATTTTTAATGTAAGTGGCTTCACCTGTATCCAAATCGGGAAACTTTATTTTCTGGAATTTCTCCTGCTCGGTATAAACCGCCGCGCCAGTATAGCTGGGAACCATAAAAAGCGTACGCGCTGGGGGTTCACTGTCACGCAATATTTGAAAATAAGAAAAAGGTTGGATTACATCATAGCCTCGGTTTTCAATTTCAAACGCGACGTCAACAAGATAACTGCCACGCCGAAAAGTGTAAATCTTGGTTACCCTTATCCCTGCAACCTCAGGAGCAAACAGTCGTACCTCTAGTTTGTCTTGGCCGGCAACTAACCTATACGTACGGAAATCCGCCGTATAACGTGTTTTGTGAGTTGGAAACCTCTCTCCTATCAGTCCCGACTGAGCGACATTAATTCGTGGAAACTGATTTTGTAACAATGCAAAGGGCTTGCTTTTATCTTCCTTTTCTGGGTAATGCAATAACTCGAGACGGCGTAAATCACCACCCGCGGTGTCGATTTCCGCTAACACCATATCAGTCTCGACCAAAATTTTTTCTCCCAATTCCAGCCTGCTCGCAATACCCTCATCTGAAGCGGGCTTCTTTACTGGTTGCGCAGAAAGAAGTTTTTCTCCCGGCATTGGAGGTTCGTCCTGAAATTGGACGGTCGGCCTACTTTTGGAACCCTGTGTTGCAAAGCCATTGAAAGAAGAGGGGCGTTGTTCCTTCTGTTTCCCCACAATATTATTACTAGAAAATTGCGATTTTTGCTCCTTCTGCCATTCTTCCCATAGAAATAATGACGAGGTAAAAAAAATCAGCATAAGAATAAGTTTTTTTGTGTCCATCTTGCGTAGCTATTTTGTTATAACGATAAAGGTCGCAAACCATGTTACAAATAATTTCAGCCTGATGAACACCTAAGGAACAGGATCATGTCCGCCGCTTGCCCATGGGTTGCAACGCAGAATCCGCCACATGCTTAGAAGTGTTCCTCGCAGCAACCCGTACCTAGCCAGCGCTTCGCGCACATAATGCGAACAGGAGGGGCTAAACCGACACGAGGGCCCAAGCAGCGGGCTCAGGCAATATTGGTAAAACTTGATGAGGCCAATAATTATCCGCAGCATCGTTGCAATTGAAGCATTAACGCCCTAGCTTCGTCTATCATCCGAGATGAATCATCCCTAATAACGGGGCGGCGCAAGCGAACCACCATATCTAATCCCGCCAAATCTCGTTGTTGCTCACGAAATAATTCGCGCAATAAACGCTTTACCCGATTTCGTTTAGCTGCAAGTTGCTCAATTTTACTAGCAACGATTAGCCCTAATCGAGAATGTGCAAGATTGTTGGGTTTGGCGAAAATTTGGAGAAATTCGCTGCTTGCAGAGCATTTGAACTGGATGACTGAGGAAAATTCATTAGCTTTGCGCAATCTGTGACTTTTAGGCAACAAGCAAATAATACAATTCCTCAAGAATTAGGTGTCTTTGCGCCGGCCAAACCTTAAACCCCTAGACGAGTGCGTCCTTTTGCACGACGAGCCCTAATAACAGCAGCCCCTCCATTAGTTTTCATACGAACCAGAAAACCATGAGTTCGTTTTCTCCGAGTGACAGATGGTTGATATGTACGCTTCACCATTTATTATCCTTCGCCCCCTTAGCTTCGGGGTTTTGGTTGATTGAAATTGGCCCTGAGTTTTGTTCTGATAAATAAACCCCGTATTACAACTCTTGACAGGGGACAATGTCAACTTTTATTTGGTCTCTGTTTTCATTTGCATCAATTAAACTATTTCTTCTCTATTTATTTTAATCGTAAAGTATTCAAGACACCGTTAGGACATTCTGTTGCGTCATAGTCTTTTATGCCCTACTATTAAACATAGCCCGAGGAGATAAAAGTCATTCGCGCATTTTTCCCGGGCTATTTCAATCCTGTGATATAAGTAGGCTAAAAAGACTAGAATAGAAAAACAGATTCACTACTTTTAACGTTTCTCTTCTCCGAACAAATATCTCACAATCATGGCAACAATGGATACCTTTTGGCTTTCTTGTCTTAATCATTTCAAGAAAGAATTGAGCGCCCAACAATTTAATACTTGGATTAAGCCGCTACAATTTAGCCTATCCAAGGCTCATAATGAACTTATACTTGTTGCCCCCAACCGTTTTGTGTTGCAATGGATCAAGGACAATTTTTTATCCCGCATAGAGCAAATGGCAGAGAAATATTTCTCTGAAAATATTCATCTTCAACTAAAACTTACTAACAATGTACCCGAGAAAACAGCTGCCCCAACAAAAGAAGACGATACAATTACTCTGCCCTCTTCAGCCTCAATACAGCCCCCCCCCATATCGCGAAGCCCCTCTATAGAAAAACCCCGGAGCCGACTAAATCCAGCTTTCACTTTCGACTCCTTTGTTAACGGAAAAGCGAATCAGCTAGCCCGTGCAGCTGCGCTTCAAGTTGCAGAACGTCCAGGCGTTGCTTATAACCCATTTTTTATCTACGGAGGAGTTGGTCTAGGTAAAACCCATTTAATCCAAGCTATTGGTAATTTTGTCTTCTCAGCCAACAGCCAGATAAAAGTTCGATACATTCACGCCGAAAAATATGTTTCTGACGTAGTTCGGGCATATCAACACAAAACTTTCGATGATTTTAAACGATATTACCATTCCCTAGACTTGCTCTTGATAGACGACATCCAGTTTTTTGGAGGAAAGAATCGTACTCAAGAAGAGTTCTTTTATGCTTTTAATGCTCTAATCGAGGCACATAAACAAGTAATTATTACTTGTGATTCTTATCCTAGGGAAATCTCTGGTGTAGAAGAGCGGTTAATTTCCCGTTTTGGCTGGGGTCTAACTGTTGCAGTTGAGCCCCCAGAGCTAGAAATGCGCGTTGCTATCCTATTGAAAAAAGCCCTAATAGAAAAAATTGTTCTAGAAGAAAATGTTGCTTTTTTTATTGCTAAACATATTCGCTCAAATGTACGCGAACTTGAAGGAGCACTAAAACGAGTACTTGCTTATTCTCGTTTTACAGGTCATCAACTATCATTGGATCTTGCACGTGAAGCCTTGAAAGACTTATTGGCGGTACAAAACCGCCAAATTTCAATTGAAAATATTCAAAAAACTGTTGCAGATTACTATAAGATCAAGGTTGCTGAGATGTATTCTAAAAAGCGTTCGCGTATAATCGCGCGACCACGACAAATGGCAATGGCTTTAGCTAAGGAACTAACTCCATTAAGTTTGCCCGATATCGGAGAAGCTTTTGGTGGAAGAGATCACACGACGGTATTACATGGATATCGGAAAATTACAGAATTACGCACCTCAAATTCATCTACAAATCAAGATTTCAATACTTTACTCCATATTTTGCGTGGCTGAAAATTAATGAATATATTGTGGATAATTATTTATTTACGTAATCAGCTAAATCTATTAACAATCTGTACACATAAAATACTCGATTAATACAACATATTTTTAAGTCTTATCTCTATAATAATATTATTTTTTTTAAAAAAATACCGGATTTAGATAATGCTTATTACTACTTATTAAGGTTTAAAATAAATGATATTAATAGAAACTAATAAAGAAACTTTGCTAAAACCATTACAAACAATCACTGGAATTATTGAACATCGTCATACCTTACCAATACTTTCAAATGTACTAATAGAAAGAAAAAATAAAGAAATACTGTATGTTGCAACAAACCTAGAAATTCAAATAACCACCACCACAAAAGACAGTACTACCACAAACGAAGAAATATGTTCCGTTACTGTTGGAGCAAAAAAACTTCAAGACATATTACGTGCTCTTCCTGATAGAACTCAAGTTACATTAGAAACTGAAGAAAACCGACTGTTGGTGAAGGCGGGAAGAAGCCGATTTAATTTACAAACTCTCCCGGCAAAGGATTTTCCTAAGCTTCCAGAGAGCAACGAATTGCTGAAGAAAATAACAGTAGAACAAGGAGAGCTAAAAAGCCTACTTCTTCTCGTCCAATATGCGATGGCACAAAAAGACATACGATATTACTTAAATGGACTTCTTTTAGTAATGGAAGAAAATTACTTAAAAGCCATTGCAACTGATGGCCACCGGTTAGGATTTTCTCTAATCTCCCTCAAAGTGTCACAGGAAAAGAAAGAAATTATTCTTCCGCGTAAAGCAGTAATCGAATTAACTAAGCAACTGAAGGACAATGAGGAACCAGTACTAATTGAGATTCTAAAAAACCAGATACGCTTTATTTTTTCAAATGTTGTATTGGTCTCTAAAGTAGTAGAGGGTAAATTTCCAGATTATAATCGTGTAATTCCAACCGGGTATCATAGGCAAATTGAGGTAAACCGCCTTCTTTTATTACAGACGCTACAACGCGCATCGATTTTATCAAATGAAAAATTTCGTGGAGTACGCCTGATTTTAACAACAGGAAACCTACGTATAGTTTGTAGTAATAATGAGCAAGAAGAGGCACAAGAAGAACTAGAAGTAAAATATGAAGGAGACGCATTAGATATCGGGTTTAATATCTCCTACTTGTTAGATGTACTTAATAACGTAACTAGCGAAACCGTACAGTGTTCTTTTGGTGATGATGCAAATAGTAGTGCGCTGTTTACAATTCCAAATAATGACAATTTTAAGTATGTTGTAATGCCAATGCGAATATGATGTTCCCTAAAGAGACAGAAGAAAGCTCACGAGAACAAAAGTAGTTGAGATCGCAAGGCAACCGATGCAAAACCTTTAAAAACGGAACATTACTTGAAAAAAGACAACTTTGCCGTGAGCGAAAACTCCCGTTTTGAACAACAAAAGAATCAAAGTAAGGGAGCATATAGCTCAGATAATATAAAAATCCTAAAAGGATTAGATCCGGTCCGCAAGCGTCCTGGTATGTATATAGGCGACACTAGCGACGGGACCGGATTACATCACATGGTATTTGAAGTATTAGATAATGCTATTGATGAAGCTTTGGCCGGAGAGTGCAATGAAATTACAATCATTATTCATCCAGATAACTCTGTTAGCGTACAAGACAACGGGAGGGGCATCCCCACTGGAATTAAGCAGGATGATGAACTAAAACGCACTGCTGCAGAAATTGTTATGACAGAGCTTCATGCAGGCGGAAAGTTTGACGATGATTCCTACAAGGTATCAGGCGGTCTGCATGGTGTTGGAGTATCAATGGTGAATGCTTTATCAGAATGGCTGCGTCTTGTCATCCGACGTGACGGACAGACAAACCAAATAGAGTTTCGTATGGGAGTACCAGTTACTCAACTAACTAACATGGGTAAAACCGCGCGACGCGGTACCGAGGTACATTTCCTTGCCAGTAAAGAAATTTTCGGAGATATTGAATATCATTACGATATTTTTGCAAAACGGCTACGCGAACTTTCTTTTCTTAATAATGGCGTTAAGATTAACCTAATTGATCAGCGTACTGGTAAGGAAGAAAACTTTGCCTTTATGGGCGGGATTAAAAGTTTTGTTGAATACATCAATCGTACTAAGACAGTTTTACATCCCAATATCTTTTACGCCATCGGAAAAAAAGACGACATTCAGGTGGAAATATCAATGCAGTGGAACGACAGTTACGCCGAACAAGTTTTGTGCTTTACAAACAACATTCCTCAAAAAGATGGGGGCACTCACTTAACTGGCTTGCGTGCCGCCATGACGCGCACTCTCAATAGCTACATCGATAAAAATGAGTTGGCAAAAAAAACCAAAATTGAAACATCAGGTGATGATATGCGAGAGGGATTATCGTGTGTTTTATCAATAAAACTATTTGAGCCTAAGTTTTCTTCCCAAACAAAGGAAAAACTAGTTTCATCTGAAGTACGTTCGGTGGTAGAAGAAGTTGTAGCGCTAAAACTTTCGGAGTTTTTGCTAGAACGACCACTTGATGCCAAAATCATTTGTGGCAAAATAATAGATGCAGCAAGAGCTCGCGAAGCCGCCAGAAAAGCTCGAGAACTAACCAGGCGTAAAGGAGTGTTAGACGGAATAGGGCTGCCCGGAAAGCTTGCTGATTGCCAAGAAAAAGATCCGGCGCTGTGTGAGCTTTACCTTGTAGAAGGTGACTCAGCGGGCGGATCTGCTAAACAGGGGCGTGACCGAAAATTTCAGGCAATAATGCCGTTAAAAGGAAAAATCCTGAACGTCGAAAAGGCTCGTTTCGAAAAACTTATTACGTCACAAGAAATCATTTCGCTTATTACTGCTCTTGGAACCGGTATTGGTAAAGACGAATTCAATCCTGACAAGTTACGCTATCATCGCATCATCATCATGACTGACGCGGATGTGGACGGTTCGCATATTCGTACTTTACTGCTTACATTTTTCTACCGGCAAATGCCAGAGCTGATCGAGCGCGGCCATATCTACATAGCCATGCCACCGCTCTACAAGGTTAAACACGGCAAACAAGAACACTATGTCAAAGACGATTATGAGCTCAAGCAGTACCTGCTAAAACAGGCGCTGACAAATGTTGAACTCCATACACATGAAGGGGTTCCGCCGTATACAGGAGGAAGGCTGACAAAAATCGCCAACAAATATTTGTTGGCGGAAACTGTGATTGACCGTATGAGTCGGCTGATTGATACTGAAGTGATGCGTGCTTTGTTTCGTTATCCTGACATAGATTTAAGTAGTGAAATTTCTGCAGCGAAAGGAGCTGCCAAACTAGCGTCGCATGTTAACGAAGTAGAAATTGTATCTGAGTATGATTCTGTAAATGAAAGCTATCGCTTGAAAATAACCCGTATGCATCATGGTAATAAGCGCGTTAGTTACCTTGGCCAAGATTTTCTAAGTAGCGGGGATTTTATCCATATTAAAGAAGCTGCTCAAGTGCTTGATGGTTTACTTGGCCCCGGTGCTTACGTTAAGCGCGGCGACCAAAAGAAATTTATCAGCGAATTCAAACAAGCACTTGATTGGTTGTCACGGGAAGTGGAAAAAGATTTCAGCATTCAACGATTCAAAGGGTTGGGCGAAATGAATCCAATCCAATTATGGGAAACCACCATGGATCCCCAAAACCGACGTTTACAGCGCGCCCAAATAGAAGATAGCATTACGACCGACGAAATTTTTACTACCCTAATGGGCGACATGGTAGAGCCACGCCGGGCGTTCATTGAAAAGAATGCTTTACAAGTTCGAAATTTGGATGTGTAGGAAATCTTTGGTGAAACGACGGCGAATAAAAGATAAGGGCGCCACAGTTGGACAGTTTTAAATTTAACGGCGGGCTTGCGAATAAAATCTCAAGTGTCAGCAGATCGGCCCTCTCGCTGTTTTGCTGTGAGCACATGGTTGCCAATTTTCAATAATACCTCCCAAATTGGTCCCGGGAACTTGTGGAGTTTTACCATCACATCCTCGAGAGCCCTTAGAAACCAATCGACATCAGTATCCTTGATATTGAGGGGTGGTAATATTTTTATGATTGGTGTGGCATGACCAGCTACCTGGGTGAGGATATGGTGATCATCTAGGAGCGGAATAACGACCGCTTGGGCAAAGAGGTTTTCGTTTATTTTGTTGACCATAGTCCAGGCTGCTTTCAGCGATATTGAATCAGGTTTTCCAAACTCAATACCGATCATTAACCCACGCTGACGGACGCCCTTTAGAAATTCAAAGCGGGGCACCATTGCTTCAATACCATGTCGAAAACGAGAACCGAGCTCATTCGCTCGCGCAGCAAGGTTTTCATCATCAAGAACAGTAAGAGCAGCCAATCCTGCGGCCATTGCAAGGTTCCCCATACCAAAAGTAGACGCATGTACGATGGCACGATCCATCGAATCGTAGACGCGGTCATAAATTGCTCGGCGAGTGATAGTAGCACCCAAAGGAACATATCCGCCCGAAAGTGCTTTTGAGAGACAAATAATATCGGGTTGCAAACCTTCAATCCATTGACAAGCCAAGAATCGACCAGAACGCCCCATGCCAGACTGAATTTCATCACAGATCATCAGTGTGTTGTACTTGCGGCACAGGTCCTGTGCCGCAAGTAGATATTCATCGCTGAGAATATTGACACCTTTTCCTTGGATTGGCTCAAAGACGAATGATGCTACATCACCAAGAGCGAGTCGTGCTTCGAGACCTTTGAGATCGCCCATAACTACAGAGGAACTGCCCGGGAGAAGCGGTTCAAACCCTCTACGGAAACTTGTCTCACCATTCAATGACAACGCTCCCGTAGTTAAACCATGGAATGCTTTTGTAAGATGTACTATACAAGGGCGCCCAGTTGACGCGCGTGCAAATTTGATTGCGGCTTCTATAGCTTCCGTTCCAGAGTTGCAGAAGAAAACGGTATCGAGATCGCCAGGCATGCGTTTCGTAAGTTCGCGAGCGAGGACAGCTGCGAGCGGCGGAGCATCGAAGCCGACCCACCCGGGAAAATCGGAGTCGAGCACTTGCTGCAATGCGCCACGAATAGTGGGGTGACTACGACCAAAGTTAAAGACGCCCCAGTTGGCAAGAAAATCAAGATAGCACGTACCGTTTTCGTCCCAAAGGTAAGCGCCTTCACCGCGCACCCAAGAGCGATTGAATCCGATAATGCGCAGGACCTTGACGAAGACAGGATTTATATGTTTTTCAAAAAGGTCGAAATTCTTACCGCGGGTTTCGGCAAGAATGGTGTTGATGTCAAGTGGCATGAACTAGGCCTTCAATTCCAAAATGATGTGGTAATGATTTTTCATGAGTTCTTGCTGGCGCGTCACACCTGGTACGTTTGAGCTGAATTAGCAAAATACACTCAACATATAGTGGAGTGTTAGAGAACCAATGTAACAATTGTGATGCCTCTTCTATATAAGTTATCTGGTTTACTTTCCTCCTATGAAGGGGAGATCAGCTTGGTAAATCTTGAATAAATCAAAAAGAATACTGCATGCAACACATCCAGTTCTTTAATCGCCTAGGTTGCTGCGTAAATACACTCAATGACTGTTTAAGGCCATAAAACCATAAATCGGGAATTGGGCTGCTGTCAATGTGCTTAATGCCGACTGACAAGCACAAGGGGTTTTTCATATGTTCAATTGAATCAAATTTTTCAGGCGAGTATTAGTTATGGCTTGTCGAGGCCAAAAACTACCGGACAGTAATCACTCATTGTCAGTGCTGATGTTAACTATTTGGGCAAACAATTGCAACGTGAAGTGTTTTCGAATGTAAAAAATTCACACACACAACTTACACTACATTCAAGAAGAGTCAGCAAAAACAGTTTTCTGAAGGTAATTTGCTAAGATTCTTTGGTAGACGATCATTTTATTCTTTCTGTGGGATTTAATATGTTGATGTACTTATTGTGGCTCCAAATTGAAAGCACATTTCAGGCGAGCCAGTAGAAAGCTTTAAAATCAGAGCGAGCCCATAAATGAAGCAGAGAGGTAATGTTTTATAGATAGAATATTATCTTACTTCAAAGAAACGGTCCAATTGTTAATAGAGGGCGAGCAATCGTCATAAAAACCTTGCCTTTTGAATCCCCCCACGATTCTCGACCGATGGTGGTAAAATCCGGTTTCTAACATTTCCACGG
>SMXG01000011.1 GCA_004356775.1 Betaproteobacteria bacterium
AGCTGCTGCGCAAGGTAAGGGTGCAGCCACGTTAGATGGTCGATTAATCGATTCTGCTTCTGCAAGAATGGCTAACAACGTAGTAGAAGTAGCGGAGGCAATCTCCGTAAAAAATAGTCGTTAAAAATGTTAAAAACCGCATAATACTATTATCTTCTTTATAATTTTCAAGATGAGGGTTAGACATTGGACATCCATGAATATCAAGCAAAAGAAATTTTAGCAGAGTATGGCGTTAAAATAGCTGATGGTGGTCTAGCTCATAGCCCCGAAGAAGCGGTACAGCGCGCCAGAGAAATAAACTGTAATAATTGGGTGGTAAAGGCACAGATTCATTCAGGAGCGCGTGGTAAAGCTGGTGGCATTAAAATATGTAAGACTCACGATGAAGTTGAAATTGCCGCTGAAGAATTATTGGGTAAAAAACTAGTCACTGATCAATCCGGTCCAGCAGGGAAAATCTGTTCTAGCGTTTATGTTGAGGCAGGAACAAACATTACAAAGGAGCTATATCTCTGTTTTCTGATTGATCGAAGCTCCGAGCGTATCGTTATGATAGGTTCTACCCAGGGAGGCATAGCAATTGAAAAATTAGCGAAAGAAAATCCTGGGGCAATACATAAAATCTATATTGAACCTGCTGTCGGCTTACAAGATTTTCAAGCACGTACAATGGTCTTTGCTTTAGGTCTAGAGTCTACGCAACTATTAGCTCATAGTGTTAAAACTATTAGACGTTGCTACCGTGCCTTACGTGACCTTGATGCAAATATGCTAGAGATTAACCCGCTTGTAGTCACCAAAAATAACGAGCTAATTGCATTAGATGCAAAAATGAGTTTTGATGAGAACGCCTTATTTCGTCGCCATAAAATTGCCGAGCTACGTGATAAAACCCAGGGAGACCCTCGTGAAGTAGCAGCTGCAGAACACGGTTTGAGCTACGTAGGTCTAAATGGAGACATCGGTTGCATGATTAATGGTGCGGGCCTAGCTATGGCTACCATGGATATGATCAAGATAGCTGGTGGTGAGCCTGCCAATTTCCTTGACGTTGGTGGAGGTGCGTCCGCTGAGCGCACAGAAAAAGCTTTTCGTTTGGTATTAGCTGATAAAAATGTTAAAGCACTGCTGGTCAACATTTTTGCTGGCATTAATCACTGTGACTGGATTGCCGAAGGCATCATACAAGCAATTAAAAACATGGATATGAAGATACCACTGGTTGTGCGTTTATCTGGTACAAATGTTGACCTAGGTCGTCGGATAATTGCTGAAAGTAACCTACCCATCATTATGGCAAATACATTAGCAGATGCGGCTGAAAAAGTTGTCCAGGCTCGTAATGAAGTAGTTGCGAGAGGATACTAGAGAAAAGCACAATGTCAATTTTAATTAACGCAGAAACGCGCATTATTGTTCAAGGATTTACTGGAAGAATCGGTACATTTCATGCTCAAGAAATGATTAACTACGGTTCCAATATCGTAGGTGGCGTTACTCCTGGAAAGGGTGGTCAACAACACTTGGGGTTACCTATTTTTAATACGGTAAAGGAAGCTGTGCACCAGGTCGGAGCTGAAACTAGTATAATATTTGTTCCGCCCGCATTTGCAGCCGACTCAATTATGGAGGCTTCTGATGCCGGAATAAAATACTGTGTAGCAATCACTGACGGCATTCCTACTCAGGATATGATGACTGTTAAAAGCTATCTGCGTCGGTTTCCTAAAGAAGAAAGAATGTTGTTAACTGGTCCTAACTGCGCTGGTACCATCAGCCCCGGACGTTCAATGCTGGGCATTATGCCCGGTCATATTTTTAGTCAAGGTAACGTTGGCATTATTGGCCGTTCAGGCACCTTAGGTTATGAAGCCGCTGATCAAATGAAAATATTGGGCATTGGTATTTCAACATCAGTAGGCATTGGCGGCGATCCAATTACTGGGAGCTCATATTGTGATATTTTAGAAAAGTTTGAATTAGATTCAGCAACAAAGATAGTAGTCATGATTGGAGAAATTGGCGGGCCGCAGGAAGTGGAAGCTGGATTTTTTTCCAAAAATTATTTAAGTAAACCGCTTATTGCTTACATTGCAGGTTTAACTGCACCGGAAGGTCGACGCATGGGACATGCAGGCGCAATTATTTCATCAGCAGGAGAAAGTGCTGCAGAAAAGGTTGCAATCCTAGAAGAATTAAATGTCACCATTTGTCCAACTCCTGCCGAAATGGGTAAAACGGTTTCAGAGGTACTTGCTAAAATCTAATTGAATATAAACCCACTAATACTTCTACTCCTTCAACAACCTAATTTATTTCAAGTTATTATAATTAACTTTTAATCATCTCAGATCTGTAGTACTTAATCTAGGCATTGTAGTCTTGCACATATTTTGCCGACAATATTGATAATACTTGGTCTCCATGTGGTGCTTTATTTATCATCCTGATTAGTGCAGTATTGATACATGTACTCATTTATGACACAATAAAAAATTAGTTTTATAATATAAAGACTCATTGCGCATATTCAAGAGTGAGAGTAAAGTCATGGCGTTTGGGTGGATTGCAGCTTTAAAAATTATTCCATGGAAAGATGTACTTGAATCTGCGCCATACATCGTCAAAGCAGCAAAGAACCTCTATGCTGGAACAAAGAATAATGCTTCCAATCCATCAGAAACTCCAGACTCACCAATCGATACATCTGATAGTGAATTCCATGGGAGCATTAACCCTCGTTTTCACAAAATTGAGACAAAGATACTCGAATTGGGTGATGAACAAGAATCATCTGTGGAATTAATCAGATCACTCGCCAAGCAAAATGCACGTATCGTTGAGGCCATAGAAGTTCTTCGTGTGCGGACAAAAATATTACTTATTACATGTATTTCATTTGGTGGTATGTTAGCTGGCCTAGTATTTTGGTTAATAGTAATAAAATGATTCGTGTGAATTAACTTTAGAAAAGAACTCATTATACTAGTAGTATATTTTCCAATATTTTTATAAATCACTACCAAGTGCAAGTTTACAATAACGGTATATGTAGCTTTACTTGTGCCAAAGAAAGTATGTACTCCTATTTACTAGGAGCTACTTTACATAATAGCTATATATGACTACCCCTTTTCAGTTAATGCAAAATTTTTGTACCTTTCCTTTCATTTTTTTCATACCTAGGTAACCTATCGACTTCTTTGCGTCTTTATCTGCTTAACAGACTAGCTCTTCTGATATTTTCGAGGGCTGTAGCAATAATATGGCGGGGGGTGCCGATATTCATGCGCATGAATCCTTTTCCTCCTTCGCCGAACAAAGTGCCAGGACTCATACCTACGCCCGCTTCGTGTACAAAGAAGTGCTTAAGTTGTGCGTCATTTATTCCAAACTTACGACAATCAAGCCACAGCAGGTAAGTTCCCTCTGGTTTAGTAAGTTGAATTTTTGGAAGATGAGTCAGCAGATACTTTTCTACAAAACCTATCGTATCTTGTAAATAAGCCAGCAACGCGGTCAGCCACGATTTACCATCTCTATAAGCAGCTTCAAAGGCGACAATACTAAAGGGATTGGCTGCACTAACATTGAGGAACTCAAAAGCATGGGTAATAGAAATACGGCGTTTCTCATCCGGTACGATGAGCGCAGAAAGATTCAGGCCGGGAATGTTGAATGTTTTACTGGGCGCAACGGCAGTAATGGTGTTACTCGAATCTTCGGCTAATGTTGCAAGTATATGATGTTTGTTTTCAGCATAGACCAAGTCAGCATGAATCTCGTCTGAAAATATGACTAGATTGTATTTTTTTGCAATATGTATGATACGCTCCAATTCTAATTTACTCCACACTCTACCCACTGGGTTATGAGGAGAGCAGAGAAACAGCATGCGCGCCCCTGCTGCGCACTGTTCCAGATGGTCGAAATCGATGGCATAGCGACCATTCTCAGAGCACAATGGATTCTGCACTAGATTTCTACCAGTACTGGTGACAGCTGAAAAAAAAGGATAGTACACCGGCGGTTGTACAATCACTGATTCACCTGGTTTCGCGAATGCTAAAGCAGCTGCATGCAACGAAGGTACTATGCCAGGACACATCATAACCCACTCTCGCCGCACCTCCCGCCAGCCATGATGCTGTTTCAGCCAGTTTATCAATGATTCATACAAGCTTTCTGGGTACAAGGTGTAACCATACACTGGGTGCATTGCACGTTCTGTAAGAGCTTGAATCACAGCTGGCGGTACGGGAAAATCCATATCAGCAACCCATAATGGGATGACTTCAGCTTTACCAAACATGTTTTGTCGCCCATCATATTTGAGGCTCGCAGTTTTTGTACGATCAATATCTAGATCAAAACTATAATCAGAATCATGGCCGAGCCCGTGGTGATTACTCAATTAATTTTCTCCCAGATTGTTACTTCTGGCAGCGTATGCTGAAATTTCCGACGAGTCTCGCGAATAATAAATGGCACTTCCTGCGGACCACGAACTAGTTTGAAATGACTACCAAGAATCTCTTTAAGTCCATCCAGAGTACTAAAGTTTTCCCCATCCCTCTTGAATCCCCCAGTCCATGCTTCTTTTTTGGTATGTTCCTCTAGCCATGTATAAGGTGAAGCAATTATTAGTAACCCGCTTGTATTAAGTCGTTTATGTATAGTTTTTAGAAGCTTAGATGGGTCATAAAGACGATCAATTAGATTTGCGGCAAGAATTAAATCGTAACCTGTATACAGAGGTTTTAGGTTACAAGCATCACCTTGGTAGAAGTCTACTTTATGTTTGACAGCATCGAGACCGAGGCTAGCTAGCGTACATTCTTTGTAGGAAACGAGATCACCCTCATCCGTCAGCGTGTAACGTAGGATGCCAGTTTCTGCAAGCTGAATAGCCTGACCGATAAAGCGAGTAGAAAAATCGACGCCAGTAACGTGATTGAAATGGCGCGCTAGCTCAAAAGTAGAACGCCCTGATGCACAACCAAGGTCAAGTGCCTTCTGTGCAGGTTTTTCACCCATAGCTGCAATAGCTAATTCGGCTATTGCTACTGGAAAATTAGGTACACCAAAATATGTGTCACCATAATGAAATTCTGCATACTCCGTAAGTAACTTGTCGGTTTCGTAATGAGATCCTTGCTGGACAATAGGCGTGTTAGCAGATACATATCGAAATCCAGCATGCTGAAAAAAATGCCGACGAAAAGCGTAACGGGCACTCTTTAGTGACTCGTCACCACATGAAATCCAAGAGCCGCCCTTAATAAGATTGTGACGACCGTCAAAGGTCGGAGTTGTAAAATCATCATAAAGGGGATGAACCTTGAAACCTTTAAATGGGTATATCGGCGTTTCTGTCCATTGCCAGACATTACCGACTATATCGAAGAATTCCCCTTGTTGAAATTCAGTGACAGGACAACTGGAAGCATAGTGATCAAGATGAATATTGCCTGCCGCTGGTATGGTATGAGAGACTTCGGATAACCCAGCCATGTTATATAGACGGTACCATTCATCTTCCGTAGGTAGTCTGATTGATTGACCAGTTACTTTAGCCTTCCAGTTACAAAAGGCCTTTGCCTCGTGACAATTTACTTCCACCGGCCAATCCCAAGGCATGGTCACCTCTTCAGTCATCAAACGTAGTCGCCACTCTGCGCCGCACTTGATCCAGAAAATGGGATATTCGACATGAGTATGTTTTTGCCAAGCACGCCCTTCTTCTTCCCAATAGTTTTCTGTGGTGTAGCCACCTGCCTGAACGAAAACCAAGAATTCCTGGTTGCTTACTAAATACCGACTAGCTTTAAAAACAGAAAGTTTTGCTTCGTGATGTCCAAATTCATTATCCCATCCGTAAATTGAATCAACATTGCTCTTACCAAGACGCACCATACCAGACGGCACGTTAATAAGCTGGTTTAATGGAGCTTGTCCAGATTTACGGCAGGGTTTCCAAGCAGGATGTGGTCTCACATGTTTAATTGCATGCTGCCGGATTAAAACAGAAGAAGTTTCCAGATGGATAAGCTCATGTTCAATACACATCAAGACGATCCACCAAGGATTGTTCCAATTTATGGGCAGGGTCAGTGTCGCTTCACTGATAAGTCGATCGACAACACTACGCATTGTCTTGCGATAAGAGCGAACTTCCTCAATTGATGGCCAGTCATAGTGTGATGTGCCAAGATCATCCCAGCTCATCTCATCGACCCCAACTGCAAACATGGATTCCATCTTAGGGTTAATTCGCTCTTTGACCAGACCTGCTATCAGCAGTTTATTAATAAAAAAAGTTGACGTGTGTCCTAAGTAGAAAATTAATGGATGGCGCAGTGGGATCGGATTTTTAAAATAAGCCTCTTCTCCATGCAACGTCTCGAAAAGCGATTCAGTACGATCAAGAGTAGCGTGAAAATAAGTACGTATTTCCTCTCTTTTTATAGCAATGTCTTCTCCGAAAAGAAGGGGGGTTCTTTTAAAAAGTTGTTGTGGCATATAATCCAATAAAAATATTCCAGAGACTAGTTAGGTATACATTATATTTTTTCGTGTACTCAAATCTATGCTTCAATCCTATCCCCTCAATATAACGAAGCCTATCTAGGGTTATGGCTAAATAGACAGACAAATTTTATAAAAAATAATGAGCGAAGGACAATGCATTCGTTAGATTTCTATGTCCACCAAGTATTTACACTTGGCGCTCATTACAAATATTTGAGGGTTAGTATGTGATTCTCTTTAATTATAGAACATTATCAGACTAAATAATCTTGTTAGTAAGGAACTTTTGCGCTGCAAATAACATGATAAATCTGAATCCGATTGCAGTGTACAGAACATACGAGAAAATTGAGAAAAGTGTTCTAGACTCAATGTCTAACTCCATAATCGGAGTTTTTTCAGATTTATATGCGGGGAGCGCGATTGATGTCTACATGGGAGAACTTGATTAACCGAATATAATTAAAGCAACTGCAGAAAGAAGCAGATGCAGACCAACTTCAGATCTTTACTAATCCAGACAGAGGAGTACAGGGAAAAGCAGAAATCGTCAAGTCAGAAGCACTGCCTACGCAAGGAAGAAAAAAAGATAGGACTCGTGAATGCAAGATTATCACGCAAACTATTGTGCTCAAAGGGGAGAATAGAAATTACTGAAAATGTTACAACCTGCAAAGGCCCATATGGATTAAACTAGTAGGGTAAATATCCTACTGTGAGTACAAGCGATGATGTTCTTTGCTGCAAAAATATTTATCTTGTATAACGATACTTTCGCTTCTCGGTAAATGTAAGGTACAATAAGCGCAACAAACCATATCTTCCCCCTCAATAGAGCGAGATTCTTTGTCCTGACTTTCCTCTTTTCGAATAAAGCGCGTTATTAACCAGAAAACCAGCACAGCAATAATGGCAAAAAATAGCAACCTACCCAACGTGGTGTCTCCATGCCGTATTATAATTGGTCGGGGTGAGAGGATTCGAACCTCCGACTCCTGCGTCCCGAACGCAGTACTCTACCAGGCTGAGCTACACCCCGAAAGTGATTAATGGACTCCAATTTTATAAATGGTACAGCTAGTAGTTCCGTGCTACTGCAAAGGTGGCTAATTCTAGCAAACATTCCTTGTAATTAGAGTTTGGAAGTGATGAAATCGCTTCAGATGCCATGCAAGATTCAGCTTCTGCTTGTTGTCTGGCATAACCCAATGAATCAGTTTCTTGAATCACTTGTAAGACCGACTGTAAGTCCCCTTCTCCACCTTTCTCGATAGCGTTACGTACTATTGCAACCTGTTCTTTTGAGCCAGTTTTCATAGCATAAATTAGTGGCAAAGTGGGCTTTCCTTCGGCAAGATCATCGCCCAAATTTTTACCAGTATCATGGTAATCTCCAGAGTAATCCAACATATCATCCGTTAACTGAAACGCTGTACCAAGATGCATACCATAAGCAGCCATTGATTCTTCCTCTACTGGTGTCGCCTTACTAAGGATTGCACCTAATCGGGTTGCCGCTTCAAACAATTTAGCAGTTTTATAACGAATCACCTTCAGATAATTTTCCTCATTAACATCGGGGTTGCGACAGTTGAGTAACTGCAATACTTCGCCCTCAGCAATTGTATTGGTAGCATCGGCCAATACTTGCATAATACGCATATTCTCCACCTCAACCATCATCTGGAAGGCCCGGGAGTAAAGAAAATCTCCCACTAGCACACTCGCTGAGTTACCAAATAAAGCATTGGCAGTAGCTTTGCTTCGCCGCAATTCTGAAGCATCTACCACGTCATCGTGCAACAATGTCGCGGTGTGAATAAATTCTACAATTGCCGCAAGATTGTGATGATATTTACCAGTATAACCAAATGCACCAGCTGAAAGAATCACTAATGCAGGCCGCAAACGTTTACCACCGCTATTAATGATATATTCGCTCACTTGGCGAACGAGCACCACATCGGAGTGGAGTTTTGCCCGGATAAGCTTATCCGTGGCGTCCATATCCAGGTCGATGATCTTCCTTATGTGTTCAATTGACAATAAGACACCTAATAGAAAAACTAGTATGTTAGAAACGTCCTCATCAACGTGTCAAGTTTGATAGCTTGGATGTTCAGATATTTCCCATGCAAATTTATTTGTGACATGCCTTTGACCTAATAAGTACAGCTATGTATAATCTGCAGTTTCATAGAAGTAAATCATGGAGTCTGACATGTATGCGGTCATAAAAACCGGTGGAAAACAGTATCGAGTTGAAGCCGGTGAAAAAATTAAAATAGAACGAATACTAGAAGACATTGGCAGTGAACTCGTAATAGACCAGGTTTTGATGGTTGTTGATGGTAACAATGTTTCGGTGGGGAAACCTCTGGTAAATGGTGCCACAGTAAAAGCAACCGTACTGGTACAAGGTCGACATGACAAGGTGCGTATTTTCAAAATGCGGCGGCGTAAGCACTACCAAAAACATCAAGGACACCGACAGAACTACACTGAAATCCAGATTACTGGCATTTCTGCATAAGAGAAAACTTACCATGGCACATAAAAAAGCGGGCGGTAGTTCTAGGAACGGCCGTGATTCTAATTCCAAACGTCTGGGTGTTAAAAGATTTGGGGGAGAATTGATCTCCGCAGGTAGTATCATCATCCGCCAACGCGGCACACCAGTTCATCCTGGTGATAACGTCGGCATGGGAAAGGATCACACCTTATTTGCTAAGATTGAAGGAAAAGTTAGCTTCAGTATAAAGGGGCCAAAACAACGAAAAACGGTAAGTATAACTCCGGTTTAGATTTAGTTAGTTCTTGCCAAAAAAGCCCTAGCCGATATGGTAGGGCTTTTTTATTGGTAGCAACTAAATCAAGTGAACTTGTTATCCTATGAAATTTATAGATGAAACAAAAATTCAGGTGATCGCAGGAAAAGGAGGAGACGGCGTTGCTAGTTTTCGTCGGGAAAGATTTATCCCAAAGGGCGGACCAGATGGTGGAAATGGTGGAAATGGCGGCAGTATATTTGCTATCGCAGACCGCAATATCAACACACTTGTAGATTACCGTTTTGCTCGCGTGCATCGCGCTAGAAGAGGGGGAAACGGGCGTGGCTCTGACCGATATGGTAAAGGGTCGGAAAATATCTTGTTGCGCATGCCAATTGGAACAATTATCAGTGATATAAACACTGGAGAAATCATCGCTGATTTAAAGCACCATCAACAGAAGGCTTTACTAGCTAAAGGTGGTGCAGGCGGGCTCGGCAATCTACATTTCAAGTCCAGTACCAACCGTACACCACGTCAATTCACTCACGGGGAACCGGGTCAAGAGCTTGATCTTAAGCTAGAACTCAAGGTATTAGCAGACGTAGGCCTTTTAGGAATGCCTAACGCTGGCAAATCTTCCTTGATTCGTGCAATATCCTCTGCTCGTCCAAAAGTTGCGGATTACCCCTTCACCACACTATATCCTAATCTTGGTATGGTACGGGTAGATCACAACCGCAGCTTCGTTATGGCAGATATTCCTGGCCTAATAGAAAAGGCAGCAGAAGGTGCAGGCTTAGGTCACCAGTTTCTGAAGCATCTAATTCGTACACGTTTATTGCTACACATAATTGACGTAGTAACGCCAAACGACTGTACTGACACAGTTCGAGATGCCAATGTCATTATGATGGAACTCAAGAAATATGATGATTTGCTCTATCAAAAACCACGTTGGTTGGTACTTAATAAAGTTGACATGTTGACTAAAGATGAAGGTAAGAAAGTTTGCATGAAACTCATTCATGGCTTGGGATGGAAGGGCAAAAGCTTTACCATTTCAGCACTTTCTGGCACAGGGTGCAAAGAATTGATTTACGCTATCATGGAACACCTAGAACAATAATGTAAAGCAGTTATTTCTTGAATTATAAATTTAAATATGCAATCTATTTTAAAACAAGCTCGGCGCATTATTATAAAAGTTGGTAGTAGCCTCGTCACTAATCAGGAACAGGGGCTCGACCATGTTACGCTCACTTGCCTCGCTGCACAGATTGCAAAACTCAAGCAAGATAAAAAAGAAGTCGTTCTCGTTTCTTCTGGTGCTATAGCTGAAGGTATGCAGCGTCTGAACTGGAAAAAGCGCCCTCATGCACTACACAAATTGCAGGCTGCTGCCGCAGTGGGGCAAATGGGACTAATACAGGCTTATGAATCCTGCTTTCGAGAACATAAACTGCAAACTGCACAATTACTGATTACACACGAAGACTTGTCAAACCGAAAACGGTACCTCAACGCCCGTTCGACCCTTACTACTTTACTAAGTATGAACGTAGTTCCAATTATCAATGAAAACGACTCCGTGGCAACTGACGAAATTCGTTTTGGTGATAACGACACATTAGCTGCACTAATAACAAACCTGATTGAAGCTGATGTGCTTGTGATTCTCACCGATCAAGCCGGACTATTTACAGCTGATCCACGAATAGATGCGCAAGCTAGACTGCTGAACGTAGCCATGGTTGAAGATCCTACAATTGAGATAATGGCGGGTGGTGTTGGAAGCACCATTGGACGTGGAGGTATGCTGACCAAAATAAACGCAGCAAAACGTGCTGCGCGAAGTGGCGCCCATACAATAATTGCATCAGGGCATGAAGCGAATGTACTGGTTCGGCTTGCTCAGGGTGAAGCCATCGGTACTCAGCTGTTGACGAAAACCATGAAGCTGGCAGCTCGCAAGCAATGGCTAGCAGATCACTTACAAACGCAGGGGAAAATAACATTGGATGTAGGTGCTGTAAAAGCACTCACAGTGGAAGGAAAAAGTCTACTACCGATAGGTGTAATAAATACAAATGGTGATTACGAGCGTGGAGAAGTGGTAAACTGCATTGATCTAGAAGGTAGAGAAATCGCTCGTGGGCTCATTAATTATAGTGCCATAGAAACCAAAAAAATATCGCGTTGTCCTAGTAGTCAAATTGAAAGTATTCTGGGTTATGTGGATCAGCCGGAGCTCATCCATAGAAATAATTTAGTTCTGCTATATACAGAAAGTAAAACTAAATTTAAATAGTACATTATGATGTGGCCAATAGAATTTATATTGACCGTGACATTATAGGTAGCCCGGTTAATTTTGTTTTATTTATGTAAGGTACAATTGGGTAAGTTTTACAATCAAAGAACTATAGAACAGTTGGTCTAGGCATCCATACCATTAATCTTTACTCTAATCTCATGATTAACTGGTGGGCTATATGATAAGGATACGGGCATGCTTACCTCCACATCATATGG
>SMXG01000012.1 GCA_004356775.1 Betaproteobacteria bacterium
ACTATCAATCCCTGCGCGTCGGCCTATAGTTCTTGATGACTCTTGATGATCTAGTGCCCTAATTCTTCTTGCCGACAGACTATTAACCCGCTCAGATTAACTGACAAGAGTGCTTCAAGTCAAGCAATTTGTCAGGCAATTCGCCGAATACTATTGGGTTCTACAGAAGTGTATGACAGAGCCTATTCTAGTTGATAAATTCGATTGTACTATCCCAAGGTATAGTAAACCAAATGGTGAGTTAATTTGTAGTGTATTGTTAACATTCGGATTACCAAAAAAGAATCTCTCTCGATTATCTATTTGCAAGCTTATCTTATACTGTTTCAATTTTATTATTGAGACATTAAACGAACTCGCTTACACCGTTTGAAATTAGACCAAGCACGCATGCTGGTAGATTGCGCTCATCGGCACTTTCTGAATCAGAAATATGTTGGCCGGTTCTGATGCTTAGTGATTAAATTATTTTCAATAATACTGTTATTTCTTCTAGGAAGAATAATTCAACCTTATATTTTCATGGATAATGCACTTAAATCTATCCATATAAATATGTGTTTATCAAATCTTTTACATGCCTATCATTCGTGTTGTTCTGGACGTTCCTTTGCATACCTTGTTTGACTATATTGCGCCAGGTGTAACGACGCAACATATTGGTGCTCGCGTGCAAGTTCCATTTGGAAAGAAATTAGTAACGGGAGTCATTGTTGAGGTGACTTCTAGCTCCTCTATCTCTGCAGGCAAGCTTAAATCAGCTATATGTATTTTCAGTGATGTTCCTCCATTACCTAAAGCGTTGTTAGACCTTTTCAAGTTTTGCAGTGATTACTACCATTATCCTCTTGGCCAGGTAGTGATGAATGGATTGCCTAGCAGGCTACGTAGCATCAAACCATTTGTGCAGAAGCCTCAGGTCGCTTTTCAGTTTCGTATTACAAATGAAGGGCGTGTAGCGGATGCATCATCTATTCCTAGCCGGAGTTTCCTCAAGCACCGCCTTTTGACTTTATTAAGAGAATCTGAGGTTACCAATGTCGGTGAGATAAAACAGCTTTCGCCGAGCGCACCTAAGGTATTGAAAGAACTCGTGAAGCTGGGATGGGTAGAAGAAGTATTCTCTTCGTTCACTTCTGCCCCTGAAATCTCCTCAGAGCTTACGCTTACAACAGAGCAGGAGAGCGCCGTCAATGACATCGTTGCCGAAGCCAGCCAATTCAACACCTGGCTGTTGCATGGCATTACCGGAAGCGGCAAAACTGAAGTATATTTGCGGTTAGTTGCTTTGCAGTTGTTTCGAGGGCGACAAACACTAGTGTTGATACCAGAAATTAGTTTGACGCCGCAGCTAGAGGTAGTGTTTCGCACACGCTTTCCAGCTACTCCGATAATAAGCTTGCATAGTGGGCTTAATAGATCTGAGCGGGCAAACGGCTGGCTCCAAGCTTTGCAGGGTAAGGCCCAAATAATATTAGGCACACGTCTTTCGGTGTTTACACCAATTCCAAACCTTGGTTTGATCATCGTAGATGAGGAGCAGGACAGCTCGTTCAAACAGCAGAGTGGATTGTGTTACTCGGCACGTGATGTTGCTATCTTTCGTGCCAAATATACAAACATTCCAGTAATACTTGGTTCCGCCACGCCGTCGTTGGAAAGCTATTACAACGCAATCAATCGCCGCTACCGTATGTTGCGTTTATCATCCCGCGCTGCTGATAAAGCCGTACTTCCGAACGTGCGCTGCATTGATACTCGAGTTGCTAAAGTTAGGGAAGGCTTATCTGAGCCGCTGATTGCAGCCCTGGAAAAAAACATTACACTAAACCAGCAAAGCCTAGTTTTCATCAATCGCCGCGGTTATGCACCAGTACTGATGTGCAAATCGTGTACGTGGACGGCAACTTGTACTCGTTGTACGAGCCGCCTGGTAGTACACCTGCAAGAGAAAAAATTACGATGTCATTACTGCGGTTATAAAGAACTTATTTCATCTGCCTGTCCTAGGTGTGGTGACCAGGATATTGCACCTTTTGGTCATGGTACTCAGCGGGTAGAAGCTGCGCTAGCGGCTCGTTTTCCTGATGCGAGAATTCTGCGAATAGACCGCGACAGCACCCGTCGCAAGGAAGCATGGAAAAAAATACTGGAAGACATTTACGAACAGCGTGTAGATATTTTGGTTGGCACACAAATTCTCGCGAAAGGGCATAATTTTCCTAATCTAGGGCTTGTAGGCGTTTTGAATTCTGATGCTTCTCTTTACAGCACTGACTTTCGCGCAGCGGAGCATCTATTTTCACAACTCATGCAAGTAGCAGGTCGTACAGGGCGTGCCAACATCACAGGAGAGGTATTGATTCAAACTAAATTTCCTAATCACCCAATATATCATGCATTACGGAGACACAATTACGAAACGCTCGCACAAACGCTACTGACTGAAAGAAAGGCCGCAAGTTTTCCACCGTTTGCCTTTCAAGCTTTGTTGCGAGCAGAGGCGTTCCAGCTTGCGACTGCGTTGGATTTTCTTACTAACGCAGCAGCAATGGCGCGGCCGACTAGAAATGTGGAAGTATTCGACCCGGTTCCTGCGCAAATGGCTAGGCTCAAAGGAATGGAGCGGGCACATTTGTTAGTACAGTCCAGCTCACGCAAGGAGCTGCAGGAATTTCTTACTTCTTGGTGTACAAAGTTAGACAAACTTCCCATAGGCAAGATACGTTGGGCACTTGATGTGGATCCATTTGAGTTTTAAACCAGATAATGTTTCTTGAATCAACATGCCCACGAATAGTCCATCTATCGACTGCTGTTAGGGCGGAGTTTATATTACTGCTACGTTGTAAAGATGATGTCTGCTATGTTACAACTAGCCTAGCGAATTTCAGCAAGTAGCTTGCTCATCATTTGTTCTGCCTGGCATAGATAGCTTCTTCCAAACAGATTTAAGTGATTCAGGATGTGGTAGAGATTGTAGAGTGTTTTGCGGATTGTATAGCCAGAGTCAAGTGGATAGGCTTCCCTGTAGGCGGCATAAAAAGTCGTAGAAAAGCCACCGAAAAGTTCGGTCATAGCAAGGTCCGTTTCTCGATCACCATAATATACTGCTGGATCAAACAATATAGGATGTCCCATGGGATCGAAACTGTAATTTCCATTCCACAAGTCGCCATGTAGCAATGATGCAATCAGTGGTGTTCCTGTAAAGAAAGCATCCAGTTCTACCATTAGATGTTCGCCTTGTCTCTGTAATTCTTTTGTATAACCGTTGGTTTGGGCAAGTTGCAATTGATAGCCTAGGCGGTGTTTACGCCAGAACTGTATCCAGTCAAAAGAAAAATCATTAATTTGTGGCGTGGAACCGATGGTGTTGTTTTGCACCCAGCCGAATTTTTCAAAGGATACTTTATGCATAGCAGCGAGCCCTGTCCCTAGGGCTGCATCCCCACTCTTGGAAGTGTTATCCATCTCAAGATATTCCAACACTAGCCACGCGTTAGTTTTACTTCTTCCCCAGCACACTGGAGTGGGAACACGAAGTGTGTGTGAACTTTTAATTTCTTGTAGCCCCTTTGCTTCTGCCTCAAACATTGGCATGCTTGCTACACTATTCAGTTTGACGAAAAAGCGATGACTACTGTCTTTAATGAAATAAGTTTGGTTAATACAACCCCCGCTGATGGAGAAGATCCTTTCCACAACAAACGGGGTACCGATGGAAGCTGAGATTTGTACAGCAATATCTGACCAAGATGACATATGTTGGTGGTTTACCAAACTGTGCTACTTCAGGATAGTCCTTTTCTTGCCAACTTGATCGCTTTACGCACCTGTGACGGTGCAGTACCACCAATGTGGTTTCGGCTCTTTATCGAGCCATCCAGAGTCAGCACTCCAAAGACATCTTTTTCAACTAACCGAGAAAATTTTCGTAACTCAGATAGAGTAAGCGCACTCAAATCGCGGCCTTTCTTCGCAGCGGACCGCACTGCTTGAGATACTGCTTCATGCGCATCGCGAAACGGTAATCCTTTTTTTGTAAGATAATCTGCAAAATCGGTTGCAGTCGAGTAGCCGCACCTTGCTGCGCTACGCATAGTCTCTTTGTTGACATGAATACCATTAAGCATGTCGGCGTAAATACGCAGTGTTCCGCTGAGTGTATCTACCGTGTCAAACAGAGGTTCCTTGTCCTCCTGGTTGTCTTTATTATAAGCAAGTGGTTGTGCTTTCATCAGTGTCAGCAAAGCAATAAGATGGCCATTGACGCGTCCGGTTTTGCCCCTCACAAGTTCTGGGACGTCTGGGTTCTTTTTTTGCGGCATAATAGATGAGCCAGTACAGAAACGGTCGTCAAGTTTGATGAATCCAAATAACGGGTTCATCCACAAAATCAATTCTTCAGATAACCGTGATAAATGAGTCATGATTAGCGCTGCGCAAGCGCAGAACTCGATGGCAAAATCCCGGTCGGAAACCGCATCAATCGAGTTTTTGCAAACGTCTTCAAAACCTAATTCTTGCGCTACCATTTCTCGGTCGATAGGATAACTGGTTCCAGCTAACGCCGCTGCACCAAGTGGAAGTTTGTTTACACGTTTTCTGCAATCAGATAACCGGTCAGTATCGCGCTTCAGCATTTCGAAATATGCCATGAGATGATGACCGAAGGAAACCGGCTGAGCTACTTGCAAATGAGTTAGGCCTGGCATCACTGTATCTGTATGTTTCTCAGCAAGATCCAATATTGCCCGCTGCATAGTTTTGATGAGGTTGATTATCTCATCGATAGAGGTGCGTAAATAAAGTCGCATATCAGTTGCTATCTGATCATTACGTGAGCGCGCTGTATGGAGTCGTTTGCCAGCATCGCCAACTAGCATGATGAGGCGCTTCTCAATATTGAGATGTACATCTTCTAGTTCTAGCATCCAATCAAACGTACCACTATGGATTTCATCGCGAATCTGATTCAGGCCCTTCCTGATGGCGACCAGGTCTTTTGCACTGATAATCCCCACGGCAGAGAGCATCTGGGCGTGGGCAAGCGACCCCTGAATATCGTATTCTGCTAACCGTTGATCGAATCCTACTGATGCAGTATAACGCTGTACCAATTGAGAAACTGGTTCTTCAAACCGTCCTGACCAAGTTCTTTTATGGCTTTTAGCTAATGAGTTTTTCTTTTTTGGAATTCCCATAATCCCTTGTCAAAAATGAAAGTATGTGCAACTATTTCTTGTTTTTTTAATCTTTATTTAGACTTCTGAAGTGACAAGTATAAATCAAAAATTGCATCCGGACTCCCTGCCAAACTTTCGCAACCTTGGCGTAATTTTGCGTATCTTGATTATCGTGAACGTTATCGGCTTTATGGCGGCGTTG
>SMXG01000076.1 GCA_004356775.1 Betaproteobacteria bacterium
CAGGTGACGCTCAGCTCTGGCATTGTGACGATGCAGGAGTCCTTTCAGTTGGTGGCACTGTTGGCACTACAGCATTAAACTACCGCCCTGCAGCTTGTAAGTAACCACACCTGATTCACGTTATCGAGTGACTGGGGTAAAACCCCGCCCGAGAACATGCGGGCGGGGTTTTTATTTGGTAAAAATGGTTCAAAAGCTGAACATAACGTTTCACCACAGCAAGCGAGATCGATCCTACAATTGCATATTCTATTTCTCTTTTGCTTTAATTTTGCTTTTCGCCCAATCTCCTAAGCGTTCCAAGGCCTCTGGGTTCTCAATTTTTAGTAGCGTCAACGAATCAGCAAATTTTACAAGTTCATTTGGATAAGCTGAAACAGCACGCTCTGCCTGCTCTATTGCTGCCTTATGTTCACCGCTCAGCGCCAGTAGAATTGCCTGTTTATATGTAACCGGACCACTCGGATTAAATCTCATTACTCGTTGGTTAACTTTCAGTTTAAGGTCAATATTCTCTTGATTCAATTCCATTGCGCTCGATAGCGCATAATCAACGTAAGGCGATAGTAGGGTTTTTTGATGTAGCGCTTGTAAGACACGAATATTGGAATCGTCCAGCGATCTATTTTGGTTATCTTGGGTAGACATAATTGATTCAATTTGGCGATAATCTTGTTCCACCATCACCATTACCCCCCAACCTAAAACCAATACCAATAGAGTTACCAATTTTCCTATGTGGGGAAGTTGCATCGAAATGAAACGGGTCTCACCCGTTCCGAGTAAAAACGCAGCCAGCCCAAGATAATGCCCAAACCACAATGGAAATTCGTGCAGACTGTGAATGCCTATAATTCCAACCAAGGCTAGCAACCACCATAATGCGAGATCAAGTGATTGTCGCCTCACGCTATACAACCCAAACAACCAGACTGCAATGCCACCAACTACTGGTAGCGTTCCAGCCAAACCAGTTTCAGCCAACAGATGCAAAATTAAGTTGTGTGCGTTGTTGTAAATTCCAAAAATTTCTGGGTTCTGAGATACCGCTGACAAGTGAAAATGATGCCAAGCGAATTGCCCTGTGCCTATCCCCAAGATCGGCGCCTGTAAAAACATATGCCAGGCTTCTTGCCATAAATGAAAACGAATGGAGATACCGGAAGCTTGGTCAAATATCCGATCAACCGCAGTTATTGCCCCCGTTGGCACAACTAATAGTGGCGTTTGAACCAGCCAGTGCATCAATACAAAACCGGTAATCAGAAGAAATGATGTTATTACCAACCTACGTTTTGCCACATATCCTTCCGTACAAACTGTTCCACGCCAGTAAAGTAGTAACGAAAGCGCAAGCACTGCGAACAGATATAATCCTGAACTTCGTGAACCACTTAAAGACAGAACAAATAAAAGTGGCAGAGCAAGTAGTATAACAATCCAGATAGGTAGCCTAGCGGCAGCGAAAAGAAAAATCAGAGAGACTAACGCAAGACTAATGTGAGTGGCAAAATGATTAGTCTGGCCGATGTTTCCGTATACAGCAGAAAAATTTTTAGCGGCGATAAAATCATCCAAAAATGAATGAATATTAAAATGTTGTAGTATGCCGACCCCGGCACTTAATTCTCCGCCTACCAAAAAAAAACTGGCGAGTACAATGCTAATAACTGTTAATCCAAACTCTTTCCGCAGCACCGCGCCCAATATTACTAACAGCATCGCCCATAACAAATAAAGCAGCGCGATGATTTGCGTTTCGTAATATACAGACATACCTAGGTTCATCTGCAACAACATTACAACAAACAGCCCCAGCGGCGCGAAGACTATCCACGGTAGCTCAATGTTTTGCCAATAACGCCCAGCAAGAAACAATGTCAACGCCGCCATTCCCAGAAAAAATGCAATATATTCAGTGTAAAATGCTGGTATCGGGCGCGCATGATGATTCTGCAAAAAAGGCAACACAGCCATTGATCCTATTAAAGAAAGGCTTATGCGCGCCGCAAGTGATGGGGAAGTGTTGCCGTTAGTAGTACTTTCTATTAACTCTTCATTCATATCAGGGTACTTCAATAGGCTTTAAAACTTCCGCTTTTCTGGTTGGACAAAAACAAAATAAATTATAACTTCCGTAAAAGCAAAACGAACACTAAACCAACCACGTCGAGAGTCATAACAGCTATCATATTAGTTCTTGACTTACTACTTAGATGCCCTGGATAATCAATACCACAGACTAGAAGCAATACTGGAGCAAAAGTCCACAGCATCGGTAACAATAGCGCCTGAATATAAAAGCTTAATAAATCTTACTACTGCACAAAGCTAATCTATACAAGCTATTTGTGCTACCGCCTCTTCCTTAATTAGCTTAGGCAGTGATGTATAAGTTATCAAACTTAATTTTCAACTAGTGGCAACCAATGTTGAAGCTCTTTAAGACGTGCCTCAACGCCGGATGTATGGTAGAAATCACCGTCTTTACTTCTTAATGCAGTTTCCAATTGATCAATGGCTGCAGGGAGATTTCCCTGACGGATATAAGCTTCTGCCTGTGCATGGTGTTGTAACATATTATTTCCAATTGCCTCATAACTTTGTGCTTGCAATTTGTAAAGGCGTACATCGTCTGGTGTAAATTGCAACTGATGACTTGTAAATTTAAGCGCCTCATCTTTGTAGCCATTGTGCAATAGCGCGGTAGCATAATCGTAGATTAGCGCCCGATGTTGCGGATAAATTCGTAATGCAATTTTATAAATGTCTAGAGCTTCAGCATTTTGCCCGATAGAGAGTTTGACACGAGCTGCAAGTGTTTCAATCATAGCATTAGAGAGTAATGCTTTACGTTCAACTCGGATAATATCCCCAAGGAGATGATTCTTTTTCATTCTACTCATAGCATCAAAATGAGGGGATTCATATAGTAGCGTCAGCTCCTTATCCGCACGCGCATGATTTCCTTCTCGTAACAAAGCGATAATTAATCCATAGCGTTCAACTGTCTCGTTGCTGTAACGCTTCTCTTGCAAATTGGAATCAAAATACTTTACTGCATCTCTCGTTTTCCCATCATAAGCACGTAGCTTGGCGCGAACCAACTGGAATTCAATGCTGTCTGGAACCTGTTTGTAAGGCAAACTCTGAATACGATTCTCGATGTCAGCTATACGTTCATAAGTAAGTGGGTGAGTGCGCAGATAAGAAGGTGCGCCATTCCCTTGAAATCTTCCAGCTCTTTGCAGGCGCCCAAAAAAAGTTGACATGCCACCAGGATCAAATCCAGCACTCACCAGCACATTCAAACCGATACGGTCGGCCTCTTTTTCATGTTCACGAGTGAAATTCAATTGTGACTGGGCTATAGCGGCTTGGGTAGTAGCCATAACAGCTTGTCCTGCTTGTGGATTTGCACGTGAGGCTAGAATCGCTAATGCTAGTGATGCCAAAGAGGTCAACACACTGTATTTTTGCTTTGAAATCATGCGGGCGAGGTGCTTTTGCGTGACGTGTGAGATTTCATGTGCCATCACACCTGCCAACTCTGACTCACTCTGTGCTGTAAGAATGAGCCCACTATTAAAACCCATGAAACCTCCTGGCAACGCGAATGCGTTGATCGATGGATCTCGCAAAGCAAAGAACTCAAATGCCTGATCTGGTCGGGCTTCATTCGATCCAGAAATTAGTTTATAACCTAGGCTGGTGAGATATCCGGCTATTTCTGGATCATCGATATAACTGCTATCAGCACGAATCTCAGACATAATCTTTAGGCCGATCTGTCTTTCATGGTACGGCGAAAGCGTGGCCTGAGACACATCACCCAGATCGGGTAACTCGTTAGCAAAGATGTTCGTAGCAAGCGATAGCAGCAGGATAGATATTATATAGCGTATTCGCATTCTAATATGATAACTATTCCCATACTAAGTTCCACAGTACTGCAGCGAAGCTCAAAATGATAAATGAATACGATGGATAAGGACTCAGAACACTTCCTATGAAAACATTGGAAGATAAAAAAATAATACTAAATAACTTTAAAAATGAGCAATCTAAGCATTCATGTTCAGACTCTAAGATGGACATACATAATGCCAACTTAGTATGCGTCTGGATTAAATCGCCGCCTCATTTGTTTCCCCAGTACGTACCCTTACTACTTGCTCTATGCGAGTGACAAAAATCTTGCCATCACCAATCTTTCCAGTATGGGCAGCCTTTACAATTGTCTCGATAGTGCTGTCTACAAAATCTTCAGCCACTACTATTTCTATTTTTACCTTCGGTATAAAGTCCACCACGTATTCTGCGCCGCGATAAAGCTCAGTGTGGCCTTTCTGCCTACCAAAGCCTTTAACTTCTGTAATGGTCAGCCCGCTCACTCCAATCTCGTCAAGAGCTTCACGCACCTCGTCAAGTTTGAAAGGCTTGATGATGGCCTCTATTTTCCTCATGATACATCCCTTTGATTAGATATTCTAATAGCGCTGATTTAATAATTTAGTCTGCATTCTAGTCTGGTTATACAAAGCTCCGAAAAACTCATTTTCAAACTATGTTATATTAACCAACAGTTAAAACTCATCTTTATACTTCGATGTAATCGGATAGTACCAGTCCTTGCTGAAACTACGCTGAGTAACACAGATACCCATAGGGGATTGGCGACGTTTGTATTCACTCGCGCAAATTAGATCCACGGTACGCCGCACGTCAGTCTTGGTATAACCCATACCAATAATTTCATGCAATGACTTATCTTGTTCCACGTAAGCTTCAATGATGCCATCGAGAATATCATAAGATGGAAGGCTGTCCTGATCCATTTGATTTAGACGCAACTCAGCAGAAGGTGCGCGCCGGATAACGCGCTCTGGAATTACCATGCTTAGACCGTTGCGATACTGGCAAAGCTGGTACACCATGGTTTTACTGATATCTTTTAGTATCGCAAAACCGCCTGCCATATCACCATAAAGTGTACAATACCCTGTCGCCATTTCAGACTTATTACCGGTGGTGAGCACAATAGCGCCGTGTTTGTTTGATAGTGCCATTAAGAGAGTGCCACGAATACGTGCTTGCAGGTTTTCCTCTGTGGTTTCTGTTTCATCGTTTTTTTGCAGCCCCTGGAATTCGCTGATTAGCGCACTTACAAATTGGTCGAACACTGGTTTGATTGGAAGTTCACTGTAACGTACGCCTAGTGTCTTAGACATTGTGCGTGAATCTTGCAGACTTATATCAGCCGTGAATTCCGACGGCATCATTACCGCCCATACCCTATCAGGGCCCAAAGCATCAACTGCAATTACCAGTGTAAGAGCCGAATCAATTCCACCAGATAGTCCTAGTAGTACGTCAGTAAAACCATTTTTACCAATATAATCTTTCACTCCAAGACATAGCGCACTATAAATACTTGCTTGCAGAATTTGCGATTGGAGAACTGTCCCCCGCATAGGCAAGCTATTCTGTAGTTCGATCAGGCCTAGTGTTTCTGTAAACTCATCAAACTGATGAGTAAGTTCACCTTTATTATTTATGACGAAAGAGGCTCCGTCGAAAACCAACTCATCCTGTCCACCTACTAGATTAGCGTAGATAACAGTTATACCTGTTTCGCAAATGCGCTGGCGTATCATTTTGTGGCGTGAGGCTTGTTTTTTTATATGGTAAGGTGACGCACTTAATACTATTAATACCTCGGCCCCTTTTTCTTTGGCACGAGTTACATTGATTCCTTGCCAAACATCTGTGGAAATATTTACGCCAAATTTTATTCCCTCAACACAAAAAATACAGATGTCTGAACCGGGCTCAAAATAACGACACTCCTTAAATACGGCGTCATTGAGAAGATTGTTCTTGAGATAAGTAACAATAATTTTTCCGTTACAAATTACTGAAGCAGCATTGTAAATTTTGCTGTCGGCGAAATAAGGGTGCCCCAACAACAAAGTGATACCATTTACTTCTTTTACGAGGCTCTCAAACGTATTTATGCAAGCAAGACAAAATCCCTTCCGCAGCAACAAGTCTTCGGGTGGATACCCAGATAGCGCTAACTCTGGTGTAACCACCAATGAAGCGCCCTTGTTTTTGGCCTGGTTAGTGAAGTCAAGAATTTTTTTGGCATTGCCAGCAAGGTCGCCGACTGTGCAATTGATTTGGGCAACGGCGAGTTTCATGGTGAAGCGATTGATTTAATTTAGTATCTATCTATGTTAAATCATATCAGAATAAGTCTCCTTGCGCGGACACCATGTAGGCGTCACCAATTTTTACACTGCGAGAGATGGTGAACTATTGCTGCATTATCCTCGACTATAAGTGAAATGTTTGTCCCCATGTTAAAATTAAGATGGACTTATCACTCGCTCAACAACATGCACGAGACACCCTGCTGAGACACCCCAATGAAATATTGTAGCAACTGCGGATCCCAGGTGGAGTTACGTATCCCGGAAGGCGACACGTTACTGCGTTACGTTTGTCCAGCGTGTAGCATCATTCATTACCATAACCCCAAGATGGTGGTAGGCTGCATACCGGAATGGGATAAAAAGATATTATTATGCCGTAGAGCCATTGAGCCGCGCCATGGATTTTGGACTTTACCTGCAGGATTTATGGAAAATGCCGAGACCTTGGTTCAGGCCGCTGCACGCGAAACCATGGAAGAAGCTAATGCCCGAGTGGAAATGGGTGCTCTCTATGCTATTTATAATCTGCCTCATATTAATCAAGTATACATTCTATTTCGTGCACGATTGCTGGATTTGAATTTCAAGCCGGGAATCGAAAGTTTAGATGTAAAACTTTTCGGTGAAGAAGAGATTCCTTGGGATAAAATGGCTTTTCGTGTCATACGCGCTCCTTTAGAGCGTTATTTTGATGAATGCCGACAAGGTCAACTTCATTTCCACATGGGTACTATAGAAGGTATCCACCGATGACCTTAATTGTTCAATACGAATATACAGGAGGTAAAAGTTAAACGTGAACACAAGCTCATTTGTAAAATTACGCGGTCCGTAAAGCGTTCACGATACTGAGATGGGCTGCCTGTACAGCAGGAAGAAAGCCACCGGTCAGCCCCATGATTAACGCGAACGCAAACGACTTCAGGATAATTGTAAAGTTTAGTGTGAAGCCAAAAGAAAGTTCAGAGAACGATTGCCAGTTCATGGTAGAAATGGTAAAAAACTGCATGAAAGATGCCAGCACCAAGCCAACTACACCACCTGCTGCGCCGAGGATTAATGATTCCGTCAAAAAAGCAGATAAAATACTTTTTCTGCGAAACCCCAGTGCACGCAACGTACCAATTTCCATTGTGCGATTAGCAACTGAAGCGTACATAGTAATCATCGCACCGATAATTGCACCAACAGAAAAGAAGCTTGATAACGCTATCCCTAAATAGCGTATGAAGTTTGCCAGTAATTGTGATTGTTCAGCATAGAAAACACTTTCCTGCTTGACCTCTAAAGTAAGCCGTGGATCGCCTTCAATGCGCATCTTGAGTTTCTGAAATGCTGCCGGATCATTCATTTTAAGTATCACTGAGGAATAAACCGGTCTACGGAATGCTTGCATCAACTGATCCACATCTCCCCATATTTCTGAATCAAAAGCCGTTTTGCCCGCGTCAAAAATACCGACTACCGTCCATTCACGTTTCCCAAAACGTAGTGTTTCACCAATTCCTGCGCCCTTGTAGCGGCTTGCAATGCTCTTGCCAGCAATAATTTCTGATAAACCAGGACGAAACATGCGCCCTTTAACGATCTGTACCTGAGGACGTAGTGTTATTCCTGTTTGTTCTACACCACGAATCAATACGTTAGAAGACTTATCGGAATCTCGCCGAGTTAAAGAAATTAATACGATGGTTTCCTTCGACGTCAAACGCACATTGTCGACACCATATGCTACTTCTGGTTGATTTTCCACGATTGCGGCCTGATCACGGCCTATGACACTTTGTACCTCAGTGCCAGAGGAGCGGCGGGTAACTACAACATTGTCAGGCGAGCCTGTTTCAACCAAAGTTTTTCTGAGTCCCTCCTCCAGCATCAACACAGCAGCAAACACGAACACTACTAACGCCATACCACTGGCTGTAAGTAGCGTGGTGAGCTTACGTGCAACAAGATTACGAATAATATATGAAAAAGGTATAGACATACCCTACTCTGGAAATATTTCTATCCTATGCTCCGCAGTCCCTCTACGATCGATATCTGTGCCACACGATAGGCTGGAAATACCGCTGCCGTAATACCCACAGAGAATGCGGCAATAGCTTGCATATAAATTGTTTCAAGAGATACACCGAATACTGGAAAAAGTGTGCCAACTTGTTCGCTAAACTTATCGGTAACAGGAAAGGTTAGCAAAATGCCAATTATTGCACCGACAAATGCAATTGCCATAGATTCGCCATAAATTAATCCAGCAAGAAAGTGATGACTAAAACCCAGTGCTTTCAAGGTAGCATATTCGCCAATACGTTCGCGTGCGGTCATAGCCATGGTGTTGGCCATTACTGCAAGTAGGATTAGAATGACCACAAATGAAACGATGCGAATCGCTACCACGATGGCTTCGGTCATGGCAACGAAACTTAACTGAAAAGCTTTTTCTGTTTCAGTACGGGTTTCAGCAAGTGAATTTCTGAACATTGCGTCTACCTTATTTGATATTTCCGCTGCTCTGTTAGATTCGGAAATATTGATCGCGTATACACCTACCCAATCAGTTTTGCGGGAAGTTTTGCGGGCCGTAGCCTTTTTTCTCGTTTCATTGAGATAATCCCAGTGAAAGAAAAACTGTGAAATATCTGTTTTTGCCTCTGCACCATCATAGATTGCACGTACCGTGAATCTCCAGGTACCAGGATAGATCGTGCCACGTAAAGGTACCGTGTCGCCGATTTCAAAACCATATGTATCTGCCAGCTTGCGCCCAACCACACAGCCTTTACGGTCAATTAAAAAGGCATTTATTTCGGCTGGCGGAATAAGAAATTCAGGATAAACATCAAAATATGTTTTGGCATCGATAGCAAACTGAGGGAAAAAGTTTTTTTCAGAAACATAAACTCCACCGAACCAGCTAGCATGAGTAATTGCTGTAACGCCTTCAATCTTGCGAATCCTTTCCTGATACTTTATCGGTAGTGGAAACACCAGTGAGATGGCATTACGCGTTATTAACCGTGTATCTGATGAGCCTTCAGCACCCGAATACCAGGCATCTACTACTGTACGCAACAACCCGAAAGCTACTATTGCTACTATAATTCCCAGAACAGTCAACCCAGAGCGTAACTTGTGACGCAAAGTGTTTCTCAGAATAAGTTTTAGGAAATGCATTTTTTTACAGAAACATGTAAAGAAGAGATATGTCGTTAAAAGGCAAATGAATGGGGAAAAATAAACTTCATCCTTAATCTGTTACATCCAACTCTCCCTTCTCCAGATGACGAATTAAATGTGCTGTTTTAGCCGCATAAGGGTCATGTGTAACCATGATGATAGTTTTTTCCATTTCGCTGTTGAGGCGCTTAAGTATGGCAAGAATTTCTCCTGCCGATACACGATCCAGGTCACCAGTGGGCTCGTCTGCAACCAATATCACTGGATCGGTGATGAAAGCACGGGCAATCGCTACACGTTGCTGCTCGCCCCCAGATAGCTCGGATGGATAATGTTCCATACGTTCGGATAGCCCTACCATTGACAACGCCAATTCCACATGCTCCTGGCGTTTTTTATGCGAAAGCTGTGTTAGTAGCAATGGTAGCTCTATATTTTCAAACGCGGTTAGTACCGGCATCAGATTGTAGAACTGAAAAATAAAACCAATATTGGCTGCGCGCCAATCGGCTAATTCCCCCTCAGATAAGGTAGCAATGTCTATGCCTCCTACTTTCAATGTGCCGCTATCTGGCTTGTCAATACCCGCAATCAAGTTAAGCAGCGTAGTTTTGCCAGAGCCTGATGGCCCCATTAAGGCAATGAATTCACCGGAAGGAATGTCTAAGCTAATATCGGTTAGCACCGACACAATTTGCCCACCACGGCGGTATGATTTTGTGAGATGTTTAATATGGACAATGGGGTTAGAAATACTTTCCATATTGTTTTTAAAATGCCTTTATTTCATTACGGTCTTGACTATGTCTCCATTATCGAGGTCATCCCCAGGCCGTAATACTATTTTGTCACCAGGCTTAGGGCCTTTTAGAACCTCAACCATGTCACCTATTTTTTTTCCGGTTTCAATCAGCGTTTCAACCACTTTTTCGTCTTTTATAAGGAATACCACCTTTTTCCCATTCCGCTGAGTTATGGAATCAGGCTGTACTACTGTGCGGGCAGTACGCTGATCAGCAGACATTTCTTTTTCCAGAAAGGCTATCTTCGCACTCATTTCTGGCAACACGTTCGGGTTGTGGTCAATAAATCTCACCTTTACCAGTATGGTAGCTTTCGCACGATCCACCGTTGGAACTATACGTTGCACAACACCGCGTAAACGTACTGCAGGCAACGCATCCAACTGTATCTCACACGGCTGCCCAATCTTTACTTTTTGTAAATTTGATTCGGATACATCAGCTTCGACTTCCAGTGTGTCCATATCTGCCATGGTCACCACTGCACCTTTGGCGTCAAGTGCGGAAGAGAAGGGTGTAACTACGTCACCAATATTGGCACTTTTTGTTAATACCACACCGTCGAACGGCGCACGGATCATCGTATGTTCGACTGATATTTGTGCTACACGATGACTCGCCTGAGCCACATCGATTGCAGCCTGATAGCCTATGACAGCCGCCTGCGATTTACGATTACGAGCAGCAGCCCTATCATATACAGCTTGAGAAATAAAACTTTTAGCCAACAGGTCGACTGTGCGCTTCAGTGATGCCTGTGCATCGATCAATTCCGCTTTCCCCTGTTGAAGATTTGCTTCAGCCACCTTAACATTGGCTGCCGCCTGCTCCATAGCAGCAGTGACGTCTTTACTCTCTAGTCGTGCGATAATCTCCCCTTTTTTTACTTTACTACCTTCAGTTACACCTAGCCATTCAACCCGCCCAGTAGCCTTGGATGCAACAGCTGCTTTTCGTTGTGCAACTACATAACCTGTAGCGTTAAGCAGTGTGAACGATTGCGAAGGATAAGCAGTAGTAACCGTGGCAGACTCTACTTCAACAGCTGTGACGCTTCTGAAATATGCAATTACCAGCAATACCAACGCTGCAATGATTACGAGCTTAATCATAAGACGAGATCGTCTCTTGCGGCTAGTTAGCTTAGCAGTGTCGCTTCTATCAATTTTTAATTTGGATAAATCTTCGTTGGCCATAAGGATACCTTGGGATACCTTGAATAATTCAATGGAGTGATTATGGCGTAGAAGTAGTATTACGGCTATGAATCTATCGGGGAATCAAAGTAAAATTCTCTAAATATGAAAAAACTACTCTAACCACACGATTTTTGATTTTGAGTGTGACAGGGGCGGATTCTTAGCAAAGTAGCGTTTAATCCCAACGAGCATTGCTTTAGCCATTTTGTCCTGGTAGGCGCTGTCTATTAGTTTCTTCTCTTCATCCGGGTTACTAATGAATGCGGTTTCCACCAGAATTGAAGGAATGTCAGGCGACTTGAGTACAGCGAATCCTGCCTGCTCTACATCGCTCTTATGCAGCTGGTTTATTTCGCCAATTTCCGATAGTACCTCCCTGGCAAGCTTAAGGCTGTATTTGATAGTTCCTGCATGTGACAAATCAAGTATAATTTTCTTTACATAGGGGCCCTTGTTTTTTAGATTAACGCCACCGATCAAGTCAGAATTGTTTTCCATGTTTGCCAACCAGCGTGCTGCAGCTGAAGTTGCACCGCGTTCGGATAGTGTATACACAGAAGAACCGCGCGCATATGGCTTGAAAGAAGCATCAGCGTGAATCGATATGAACAAATCTGCATTTAGTTTTCGTGCCTTCGCTAGGCGCATCTGCAGTGACATAAAGTAATCTCCATCCCGAGTCAATGCTGCCCGCATGTTGGGTTCTGCATCTATCTTGGCTTTAAGTTTTCGGGCAATAGCAAGAGTAATATTTTTCTCGTGTGTACCCCGCAGGCTTATTGCGCCAGGATCCTCGCCCCCGTGTCCGGGGTCAATTGCAACCGTGATAAGCCGTATAGTTACAGGATTGACTTTTCTGTTGCTAGCCACATTCTCTCTTTCTTTTAGGTCAGACTTAATATTGGCATGGGCGTTAACCTGCGCCGATTTTATTGCATTTTCATTTAGAAATGCCATCAGCGGGTCAGACGGGAAAGCTGGATAAATATCCAGCACTAGACGATAACCATAATTTGCTACAGGTTTAAGCACAAATGCTTGTGGCACAACTTTAGTTTTTAAATCTAGCACTAGCCGCAATACGCCCGGTTTAAATTGACCGATACGCAGTGCACGGATATATAGGTTGTCGACACCTATTCTTCTCGGTAGTCTTTCTATCTCCGGAGTAAGCGCGACATTTTCTAAATCCAGCACCACTCGATCCGGATTCTTAAGCAAACTGAGTGAGTAATTTATGGATGTGGCTGATTCTAGCGTAAGACGAGTGTACTCTGAAGCTGGCCAGATACGGGTAGAGCTAACTATCGTGTCGGCAAAAGCAGCGCCCACAAGTAAAGAAAACTGCGATGCCACTATAAGGATAAAGGTATAGAAACTTGACGGAAACAAAATCTTTTGGTAATCCAGTGATACCGTAGTCAAGAATGCTTTTGGGTTTGCCAATCTTTCAAACATTGTCTGCCCGCCTCCGTACCAGCCTGAATTTCAACGTCGCGACCTGTTTCGATAATATTAAGAAAAATCTGCAAATCCGCTGTGGGCAACAGTTTACCAGCTTTTTCAGGCCATTCCACAAGGCAAATAGAATTTGCATTGAAATATTCGCGGAAACCTGCTTCCTCCCATTCTATGGGATCATCGAAACGATAGAAATCAAAATGATAGAAGTATAACCTAGAAAATTTATAAAGTTCAACCAAATTATATGTGGGACTTTTTACTTTGCCCTGATAACCCATCCCACGCAAAATACCTCTTGCAAACGTGGTTTTACCTGCACCAAGATTGCCCTTCAGAAAAACAATAAAACCAGGGTGTAATATCGTTGCAATTTCAGCACCAAGCGCTAAAGTTGTGGATTCGTTCGCAAGGTGGCATGTTGCATCGAAGTTGTTATGATGAGAACTATGCAAGAAAATATTTTCAATAATCCATCTACAGATCTCGCCTCGTTGACAGTAGATATTAAAACTTGGAGCAGAGAACTTGGTTTCCAAGGTATTGGTATCTCTGATGCCAATACAGATATGTCATGTGTCGAGTCTGGTTTGCTCGAGTGGTTAAACAAAGGATACCACGGCAACATGAATTATATGGCAAAACATGGCACTCGGCGTTCTCGTCCAGCGAAATTAATACCTGGTACGCTACGAGTAATCTCAGTACGCATGAATTACACGCCCCCTAAAGCAAAAGACAGCTGGAAAGTAATGCAAGAAAGTGACAAGGCGTTCATATCTCGTTATGCGCTTGGTCGTGATTATCACAAGGTATTGCGTGGTCGTTTGGAAAAACTTGCTGATAAAATCACTGCGAAAGTAGGTCACTTTAACTATCGTGCATTTACTGACAGCGCCCCTGTAATGGAAGTAGAATGGGCACAAAGATCTGGCCTTGGCTGGCGCGGTAAACATACCCTATTGCTCTCGCGTGATGCTGGATCGATGTTTTTCCTTGGTGAAATATATACCGACTTGTCTCTATCTGTCGACAATCCCACCGACAATTATTGCGGTACTTGCACGAAATGCATAGATATTTGTCCAACCCAAGCCATCACTGAACCTTATCGACTAGATGCAAGGCGCTGCATTTCCTACCTCACTATAGAACATAAGGGTAGCATCCCAGAATCCTTACGTCCCCTGATCGGAAACCGAGTCTATGGCTGCGATGATTGCCAGCTGATTTGCCCCTGGAATAAATATGCTGCAGTCACGGGAGAAGACGATTTCACCGTACGTAATGGCCTAGACGATGTATCCCTAGTCGAGTTATTTAGCTGGAACGAAGTAGAGTTCAACACCAAGCTTGCCGGCAGTCCAATCCGCCGAATCGGTCATGAACAATGGCTTCGTAATCTGGCAATAGGATTAGGCAATGCTCCATCATCCAAAAATATATCCAGCGCGCTACAAACTCGGTATAACGATAATTCGCCTTTGGTGCGCGAACATGTACGATGGGCGTTGCGACAGCATGATCTATTAGGAAGCATGTAATAAGAATAATCTGCCAAACAAATAAATGGTTTTCCAGCTATTACCTATCGAGATTAATTTTGCAGCAGCAGCTTATACGAACTCGATATTCCTAACTAATCGCTAGATAACCATGTTGCTTGCCAACGCTATACTTATTATTCATTTTCTGTTTGTATTGTTTGTTGTTGGTGGCTTGCCAGTGATCTGGATCGGTGCATGGTTAAGATTGAATTTCGTACGAAATATCCGGCTCCGAATTGTGCATCTCGCCGCTATTCTTTTCGTCGTTGGAGAATCCCTTCTTGGCATGGTCTGTCCCCTTACAACGTGGGAAGATAAGTTACGCCAGTTGGAAACTAGCGATAGCTTCATTCAGCGATGGCTGCATGACATCCTGTTTTATAATTTCCCAGAAGGTATGCTTACGATCGTTTATGTGCTGTTTGCACTCCTGGTACTGGTTACGTTTATACTGATTCCACCGCATCGACGTTATCCCCGCACCTGATTCTCGATTTACCTTGATTATTGAACAATCGTTTGATAAATCTCGTCTGTACCCGTTAATTCTACCCTTCTCTGCCGTATACCGAATTTCTATACATGCCATCAAATATTGCTTCCCTAGATTACCATTACTAGATTGGATCCAGATCTAAATCCTTACTCAATTCTCTCGATTTCCTCTGACCTTAGCTCGAATGACACTTGATCAAATACCGTATCACTATCGACAACAGGTTTGTTACCCACTTTAAGTCCCTGAAAGTCATGAAGCACATTGTCGACCAGATGCGAAGGTTGCACGTTACGTAATGAGGTAAACATAGTTTCCAGCCTGCCTGGAAATTTCTTGTCCCATTGCCGCATCATTTCCTTTGCCACTTGGCGCAGCATATTTTTCTGAGAACCACACAAGTTGCAAGGAATGATGGGAAAACCCTCAACCTCAGCGCAGGCTGCTAGGTCTTTTTCCTTACAATAAACAAGTGGACGAATCACGATATGCCGCCCATCGTCACTCACTATCTTGGGTGGCATAGCCTTAAGCTTACCGCCATAGAATAGATTAAGAAACAAAATTTTAAGAATATCATCTCGGTGATGACCTAACGCAATTCTAGTTGCACCTATCTCACTGGCAACACGGTAGAACACGCCCCGC
>SMXG01000077.1 GCA_004356775.1 Betaproteobacteria bacterium
AATTTCTGCAGCTGGTTTTCCCGTACTCTGCTCAGCAGCTTCTTGCGTGTTAGTTTTATCTGTGTCCAATGCTGGCTGATCTGATTGCGGGTTCTGTCGATTTTGCATCGCGTTCTCCTGATTGCTGTTCGAGGCAAGTTGGGATGGTTTTGCCAATTTCAATGCCGAGGAAAAATTATATGTACGTCTACCATTCTATTTTCATTAACGCGGTGTTGAATTGAATTACCAACAGTTCGAGACGGAACATGTAAAAGATAAGAAGGTATCCTTACTTCACTTTCCGATTTTTTGTGCCAGTTTTGCGGCTTTACCAATGTAGTTTTGTGGTGCCATCTTCCACAAGCGTTTTTTCTCAGTATCAGGAATAGCAAGATCGTCAATGAATTTATGTATAGTTTCTTTAGTGATACCATCTTTACCGCGGGTCAGTTTTTTCAATTTCTCGTAGGGATGAGGCACACCGTAACGACGCATTATTGTTTGGATCGGCTCTGCCAGGATTTCCCAAGCATCCTCTAGATCAACTGCTAACCGTTCTAGATTGGCTTCCAGCTTGTTCAATCCTTTGTTACATGAATCATACGACAACAGCGTGTGTCCTATAGCTACGCCCATGTTGCGCAGTACAGTGGAGTCGGTTAAGTCACGCTGCCAGCGAGACACGGGTAACTTCTCACTCAAGTGTCGTAGTAAGGCGTTGGCAATCCCTAGGTTGCCTTCTGAATTTTCAAAATCAATCGGATTTACCTTATGTGGCATGGTTGACGAACCGACCTCAGCTTCTTTGGTTTTTAATTTGAAATAGCCTAACGAAATATATCCCCATATATCACGATCAAGGTCGAGCAGTACGGTATTGATATGGGCGTAAGCGTCGCACAATGTAGCGATGGCGTCATGCGGTTCGATCTGAGTGGTATAGGGGTTAAATTCTAGGCCGAGTTTTTCGACGAAAGCTTGCGCAAATTTTTCCCAGTTAAAATTTGGGTATGCGGCAAGGTGGGCATTGTAATTGCCCACTGCCCCGTTAATCTTGCCTAGCATAGATATGGCAGCAAGATGATCGTATCCACGTTGCAGGCGGTGTGCAAAGTTTGCGAGTTCCTTCCCCAATGTAGAGGGAGTAGCGGGCTGGCCATGAGTACGGGCAAGCATGGGTGCAGTAGCTAGTTGATGTGCCATTTCAATGAGATTTCTGATGATATTCTTCAGGGCAGGCAGCATCACATGATCTCGGCTGTGTTTTAGCATCAAACCATAGGAAAGATTATTGATATCCTCCGAAGAGCAGGAAAAGTGAATGAACTCAGTGACTTTAGAAACTTCCCTATGCTTTACCATGCGCTCTTTAAGCCAGTATTCAATGGCCTTAACATCGTGGTTGGTGCGAGCTTCAATGGCTTTGACTGATTTCCCGTCAGACTCAGAAAAATCAGCTACCAGACTGTCAAATTTTGAAATGATGTCTGCGGAAAATGGTGAGATTTCTGCAATTTCAGGTTCATGGCTCAATGCTTTAAACCACTCAATTTCCACCTGAACGCGGTGACGGATCAGCGCAAGCTCACTGAAATATGGTCGTAGAGCCGTAACCTTTCTGTGATAGCGGCCATCAAGGGGAGAGAGGGCAGTTAGGGGGGAGGGGCGCATATTGTTGATTTTTCTGATTCTTGATTATATTAGCATAGGTGGGCATACTCCTGTGCCATGTGCCGTACAGTATAGAAAGTTGGTATACTGCGCATCTCTGATTTGGACAGCCATCCAGGATGCTATGAAGCTTGTGGGTTCACTTACCAGTCCATACGTGCGTAAAGTACGAATTGTTTTAGCTGAAAAACGTATTGGCTATGATTTTGCTGTTGATATTCCATGGAATGTAGGCAGTCATGTGTCAGATTACAATCCATTGGGTAAGGTGCCAGTACTGATTCTGGATGATGGTTCTGTCTTATTTGATTCGCGAGTAATCGTTGAATATCTAGATAGTGCAAATCCGGCATCACGCTTGATTCCCGAATCCAACAAGCACCGAATCATGGTGAAGCGCTGGGAGGCCTTAGCAGATGGTATATGCGACGCATCTGCCACTATCTTTCTGGAACGCAAGCGTCCTGAGATGCAGCAAAACTTGGAATGGGTTACACGCCAGCAAAAGAAGGTCATGCTGGGACTAGAAGCAGCAGCTCGAGAACTGAGTGACAAGAAATGGTGCGAAGGTAATACCTATACGCTAGCTGATATCGCGTTGTGTTGTACACTTGGTTATCTGGTTTTTCGTTTCCCTGAAGTAGAGTGGCGTAATGCGTTTCCCAATCTAGCTAATCTGGCAGATACGCTGGAGGGGCGGGCATCATTCATGGAAACGGCACCAAAGGGATAAAACTAAAAAATGCAATGAATTTTTAGCACTATTTGATATTGGCCGTTTGCTTCACTCCGTGATTACTCCTCCACCTAAGCATACCTTGCTTTCATAGACCACCACTGATTGCCCTGGCGTTACAGCCCATTGAGGCTGAGCAAATTCGATTTCGCATTTAACCTCACTAATTTTTGCTATAGAGCAGGGCGCATCGGGTTGGCGGTAACGAGTCTTGGCAGCATAAACCCATCTACAATGCGGCGCTTTGCCACTAATCCATGTAAGATCGGATGCGGCAAGCATGGGCTGGAATAATTTGGGATGATCGTGACCTTGCACTACGATCAGGATGTTGTCCGCCATGTTTTTTTTCAAGACGAACCATGGTTTACCAAAACCCTCCTTAGTCCCACCTATCCTTAATCCTTGTCGTTGTCCGATGGTGTAGTACATCAGGCCGATATGTTCCCCCACTATTGTTCCCTCTGGAGTCTGTATTTCTCCCGGTTTATGTGGCAAATAGCGACTAAGAAAATTCCTAAATGGACGCTCGCCAATAAAGCAGATACCAGTACTATCTTTCTTAGAGAAATTAGGTAATTTATAATCCTGAGCGATCTTACGCACCTCGCGTTTGTAGAGATGTCCGATAGGGAATAGAGTGCTAGCTAACTGCTTTTGATTAAGGCGATAGAGAAAATAACTCTGATCTTTAGTTCCATCTTCGCCCTTTAGTAGCTGGAACATACCGTTTAATTCGCGTATTTGCGCATAGTGGCCGGTAGCAATATGGTCAGCACCAAGTTCAATGGCATGATCAAGAAATGCCCCGAACTTTATTTCGGCGTTACATAACACGTCTGGATTGGGTGTTTGTCCCGTCTGGTATTCTGCAAGGAACCGGTCGAACACTCTATCCTTGTATTCAGCAGAAAAATTCACCGCTTCCAGATGAATGCCGATGATATCGGTAACTGATGCAGCGTCGATGAAATCCTGTCTAGATGAACAATACTCGTCCGTATCATCGTCTTTCCAGTTTTTCATGAATAGACCTACCACATCATAACCTTGTTGCTTAAGTAACAGTGCCGCAACGGACGAATCAACTCCTCCTGACATTCCTATTACAACACGCTGTTTTCTCATTGTTTCAATCGTAGTGAGTAAGAATTTCCAGAGGATAATGTTTGCCAGCCAAATGGTCTTCAATACATTTAATAACCAGCGGACTGCGGTGCCGGTGAACTAGCCCATATATTTCCTTTGTGTTGAACCAAGCTGCACGTACTATACCTTCATCTAATTTTCGGTCATGTTCATAGCAAACGACTGTACCGGAGAAGGCGAAACGCAAATAAGTTGTATCATTAAAAAGTGAGTGCCATCTATAAATACCCAGTAGGTATTGTGGAACGAAAGTGTAACCCGTTTCTTCTAATGTTTCTCGGATTACGCTATGGACTATAGATTCGTTAGATTCTAAGTGCCCAGCCGGTTGGTTGAACAACACTCCGCGCTTAGTTTGCTCCTCAACTAACAAATATTTGTCATCTTGCTTGATGACTGCTGCGACGGTTACGTTGGGTTTCCAGATCATGGTATTTCAGAGAATTTCTATCAAATAATAGTTCAGTGTATTAGGACTGCTGCAGAAAACTGAATGTATAACGTGAATCGTACTAGTAATAATGGCTGCCTTTATTTTAGAAGTAGATAGGTCTTTATTCTAACTTCTTGGTCAAAAGAAAGAAATGAGAATAAGGGAAGATAAAGAAGCTGGGCACGCTGACAGCAGAGAGGAATTCCCTTAACTATTGCGTTCTTGGTAGAAGATGAGAAAGGAATTAAACCACTTACTTCGTGTTTTAAGTCGTAACGCACATCAGCCAAAATAAAATTTAAAAATTGTTCTTGGCTGAAAAGATACCAATCGTTATTAAGCACTTCCGTGTTTTTCACTAAAACACAGGTAGAATAATACAGTTTATTTGTATCTATAATTTAAGATATTAGAAATATTTTTTGGGAGACCGCATGTACATGTATCAGCATATTAAGACGCCAGTTGAAGGCGGGAAAATCTGTGTTAATAAAGATTCTTCTTTAAATGTGCCAGACTGTCCGATTATTCCATACATTGAGGGTGACGGTATTGGTGTGGATATTACGCCAGTGATGCAGAAAGTTGTGAATTCAGCTGTGAATGTAGCTTACGGCGGTAAACGTAGGATTTCTTGGATGGAGATTTATGCTGGTGAAAAATCCACGCATGTATACGGTAAAAATGTGTGGCTGCCAGACGAGACACTGCAAGCTGCAAAAGAATATGTGGTTTCTATTAAAGGTCCGTTAACAACGCCGGTAGGTGGGGGCATTCGTTCAATCAACGTGACGTTACGTCAGAAATTGGACTTATTTCTATGCTTACGTCCAATACGTTATTTCCAGGGCGTACCAAGTCCACTAAAAACCCCAGAGAAGACTGACATGGTAATTTTTCGTGAAAATTCAGAAGATATTTATGCCGGTATCGAATGGGAATCTGGATCAGAGGAAGCGAATAAGATTATTGATTTTTTAATAAAGGATATGGGGGTTACAAAGATACGCTTCCCACAAACTTCCGGCATTGGTATCAAACCAGTTTCAAGAGAGGGTACCGAAAGATTAGTGCGCAGGGCTATTCAGTACGCGATAGATAATAAGAAAAGGTCAGTCACATTGGTACACAAAGGCAATATTATGAAATTTACAGAGGGGGCATTCAAGAACTGGGGATACGCGCTGGCAGCAAGAGAATTTGGTGCCGAGTTACTTGATGGGGGTCCGTGGATGGTTCTGTTAGAGAATAAAGGTAAAATTATTATCAAGGACATGATTACTGACGCTTTTCTACAACAGATTCTGCTACGTTCAGAGGAATACGATGTGATTGCCACTCTGAATCTGAACGGGGACTATATTTCTGATGCTCTGGCGGCACAGGTGGGGGGTATTGGTATGGCACCAGGTGCCAATCTTAGTGATTCAATAGCAATGTTCGAAGCAACTCATGGCACTGCGCCAAAATACGCCGGCAAGGATCAGGTTAATCCTGGGTCAATTATTCTGTCGGCAGAAATGATGCTGCGACACATAGGTTGGATTGAGGCTGCTGAGCTAATAATTCATGCAATGGAGAAGACGATACAAGATAAGATCGTGACCTACGACTTGGCGCGACAGATGACCGGTGCAAAGAAGGTATCATGCTCAACATTTGGCCAAGCTATAGTCAAACGCATGTGTTGAATTAGTTTAATTTCATAAACGAAAAAAAGCCCCTTGTCACGAAACTGGCAAGGGGCCTGTTAAGCCTGTGATTACAAACTAATTGCAGTTCAACTGCACCTGTTGGTAATCGTTAGGGGGTTTGAATATTTGAGGCTTGTTTACCCTTTGGTCCTTGGGTAACTTCGAAGCTAACTTTCTGGCCTTCTTTGAGCGTTTTGAATCCTGACATGTTAATTGCGGAGAAATGTGCGAATAAATCTTCGCTACCATCATCGGGAGTGATAAAACCGAAACCCTTTGAATCATTGAACCATTTTACTGTACCTGCTGCCATTTTTCCTATCCTATAAAAAACCGGGCCCAAAACCCGAACACTGTTTGAGTTTCAAGACCGCAAACGGCTATAACCGGTACTGCAGAGAACTTGAAGCCAAACTCCAAGGACACTTCTACGCAAATCTAGCGCTGAAGTCAAGTAGTCATTTGATATTTTATAAAATAGCAAAATAATAAATTCCTTAAGACTCTTGAAATTTTTGCCGTAATCGTCAAATATATCAGTAAGAGTTTGTTTGGGTGGTGCGCATCTATTGGTGAACAGATAGGATAGACAGTCATGGTAACGAGTGGTCCTGAAGATGTTGTACTGGAGGTTAAAAAGAGTAAAATCAAGCCACCACCAATGTTTAAAGTAATCTTGCTGAATGATGACTTTACGCCGATGGAATTTGTGGTGGTGGTGTTGAAGACTTTTTTTTCTAAGAGCCAAGAACAGGCGACACAAATTATGTTGAAAGTCCATATGGACGGGGTTGGTGTGTGTGGTGTCTATCCAAACGATGTGGCAGTCACTAAGGTTAAACAGGTAGTTACATTTGCTATGAAGCATCAGCATCCGCTAAAGTGCGCGATGGAGGAAATTTGAAATGATCGCTCAAGAGCTTGAGGTAAGTTTGCACATGGTATTTGTCGAATCAAGGCAGAAACGCCATGAGTTCATTACGGTAGAGCACCTGTTGTTGGCGATGCTGGACAATCATACTGCTGCTGAGGTATTGCGCGCTTGCTCGGTCGACATTGCCGATCTGCGAAAATTTCTAGAGGGGCATGTTACAGAGAACACACCTACCGTGGGCGGCAGTGGAGAAGTAGACACTCAGCCTACGCTTGGATTCCAGCGCGTGATCCAGCGCGCAATCTTGCATGTCCAATCCTCGGGCAAGAAAGAAGTTACCGGTGCAAACGTACTAGTGGCGATATTTGGTGAAAAAGATTCCCACGCAGTTTATTTTCTGCACCAAAGGGGTGTGACTCGACTTGACGTGGTCAATTATATTTCCCATGGAATCAGTAAAGTCCCTCAAGGTAATGGCACCAAGGTTGAAAGTGAGAGTGATATCGATCAGGAGTTGGGCGTAGGTGGCGCGCTAGAAAGCTATACCATAAACCTTAATACTCAGGCGCTGGCAGGCAAGATTGATCCCTTGATTGGGCGCGAAAAGGAACTAGAGCGTGTGATACAAACACTGTGCCGTCGTCGCAAGAATAATCCGCTTTTGGTGGGCGAAGCGGGAGTAGGCAAGACGGCTATCGCTGAGGGCTTAGCACGGAAAATTACCAAACGTGATGTACCAGAAGCTCTTGCTAATTACCAGATTTATTCTCTAGACATGGGCGCACTACTGGCTGGCACCAAGTACCGAGGCGATTTCGAGCAACGCCTGAAAGCAATACTAAAACAGTTGCTCGATGATCCCAATGCCATCTTGTTTATTGATGAAATTCACACTCTTATAGGTGCAGGTGCTGCATCAGGTGGTACGTTCGATGCCTCTAACCTGCTCAAGCCAGTGCTCAATACCGGTCAGTTGAAGTGCATCGGCGCTACTACTTACACCGAGTATCGAGTGATTTTCGAGAAGGATCACGCTCTTTCACGACGCTTCCAGAAAATTGATGTGCCAGAAGCCAGCGTAGAAGAAACTATTGCCATTCTGCGTGGCCTGAAATCCCGCTATGAGGCGTATCATAGTGTTAAATACACGGCTAATGCACTTACAACCGCAGCAGAATTATCGGCGCGTTTTATCAATGATCGACATTTACCTGATAAGGCGATAGATATAATCGACGAAGCAGGTGCAGCCCAGAGGATTCGGCCGAAATCAAAGCAACGCAAGGTTATCAGCAAGCACGAGATAGAGAGTGTCATTGCGAAAGCTGCACGAATTCCGCCACGGAGTGTTTCCAGTGACGATCGCAATGCGCTGAAAACACTTGACCGTGATTTAAAGACCATGGTTTTCGGGCAGGATAAAGCTATCAATGCTCTAGCAACGGCAATCAAGATGGCTAGAAGTGGCTTAGGTGACCCACAAAAGCCAGTTGGCTCGTTCCTCTTTTCTGGACCTACGGGTGTTGGCAAAACTGAAGTGGCGCGTCAGTTGGCCTATTCCATGGGTATCCAGTTGCACCGCTTTGACATGTCTGAATACATGGAGCATCATGCAGTGTCCCGCCTGATCGGCGCACCGCCTGGCTATGTTGGTTTTGACCAAGGTGGTTTGCTCACCGAGACGATTATCAAGCAGCCCTATTCTGTGTTGTTGTTGGACGAGATCGAAAAAGCCCACCCTGATATTTTTAACATCTTGTTGCAAGTGATGGATCATGGCACTTTGACAGATAACAATGGGCGTAAGGCGGATTTCCGGAACGTTGTTATCATTATGACCACCAATGCTGGCTCTGAATCACTTGCCAAGACATCTATAGGTTTCACCAAATCGACCCAGGTAGGTGATGAGATGGCTGATATTAAGCGCATATTCACACCAGAATTTCGCAATCGACTAGATGCAATTATTTCATTTGCTGCTCTGGACAGAGATGTGATTCTGCGAATAGCAGATAAATTCTTGATGCAATTGGAAGCGCAGTTACATGAGAAAAAGGTAGAGGCGATATTTACTGATGCATTGAAGAAATATCTTGCTAAAGATGGTTTTGACCCTATCATGGGTGCACGCCCTATGGCACGCCTTATTCAGGACACCATTCGTAGTGCCTTGGCAGATGAATTGTTATTCGGGCGTCTTGCCAACGGGGGCAGGGTGACCGTGGATGTGGATGTTGACGGCAATGTGAAACTCCAGTTTGAGGAAGAAGCTGCAGCCGTTTTATAAGTGTTTTGCTATTACTGTAATTTCCCATCAAGGAACTAATGGATCTCTTTAACTTTTAATTAGTACCGTGCGCTGTTCATTGATGATCATATCACTACGGGGAGAATTCATAGTAGAAGCTTGGTCAGTTTTGTTCTGCTCCAAACCACCTGGTCAATCCACTTTCCCAGCCTGCCGGAAATGGACGTAATAGATGTGCTCGATGTTGATATTGCCTGGTTAATTGGCGATTGGGAATGTTTCGTTGGGAGCTTATCTCAAGCGCTACGCGCTTGCCGTTTACTTGAATCACCACGGAGGCCAGTGTCGCATCACGAAATTGTACACTCTCAATTACCTGCTTTCCTTGTGGTGTATGAATTATATTGTGTAAAGGTATTGGCAGCAGCGATTTGCCTATTTAAATAAAAACATGGTCGGCCACCCAACACTTATAGGCGCTGTGTATTTTTGTCACTCTGTAGCTCCTGATAGTTAAGTACTTGGATTTTAATCTTATCGTCCCCGCCGTATCCATCGTCAATAGCCAGATTGCGGTTGCTGGCTCTGCCAGGGATCTTCACTCGCGTATCCTCTTTACTGACGTTTCCGGAAAGTCTAAGTAGGTGTCGTGCAGCTGTACGGTCTATATCTTGTTTGACGGTTATTATCAGGTGTCGAGGAGCGGTGTCGATTTCGTCGAGAAATCGTTTAATTTCATGCAAATTATCTGGTGTGGTGCGGATAATGAGTTGACCCCGCATGGCACTCAATGCTCCCTGTCAGCCCAAGAAAGGGTAGATCAGCAGAATAATCTCATCAGTAGTGCGGTGCTTCAGCAGGATTACTTCGAGAATAGTTTGGTCGGCCGCCACAAAATGGGCGGCATTATGAGTAACCCAATTACACTGGTAATTGCAATAGTTCTTCGTATTGTAAACATTGAATTTCTGGTTGCGTATTTATCTAGCTTGCTAAATAAAGAGGAGTTTTGCCACGGATAAGTAGAAATAAGCATAAACAGATAAATTTCTAATTGAATTTTACCTCTTCTTTATAACCTAGGACTCAGTATTACTACTTAACATTGCTTAACGTAGATTAATAACTATACTCATTTAGACAGCCAAACAATTCAAACGCACTTACCTATAACTAAATGATTCAAAAGACATTAGGTATTTACATGATATACTTTATTGATAACAATTATCATTTATAATATAGTTGTTTTATCTACTTTTCTTTATATCCGAAGAACAAAGTTAGAAATGCTAACAATAAGTTTTAGCCGATATCCAGTTACAATATTCTTCTGCGTTACTTTGTTCAGTTCTAACATATCTTATGCGGAGCAAGTAGTCGTTTACTCGTCGCGAATTGAAAAACTCATCAAGCCGATGTTTGATGCTTTCACAAAAAATACTGGTATCCAGGTAAAATTTGTTACTGATAAAGCAGGGGTATTGATCGCGCGCCTTAAGGCAGAAGGGAAGAATACACATGCTGACATGTTGATTACTACGGACGCGGGCAATCTGTGGTTGGCTGCACGCGAAGGATTGTTGGAGCCTATAGAGTCAGAGACGCTGGAAGCTAATATACCTGCTTACTTGCGTGATCCACAGAAACAATGGTTTGGCTTGTCTGTGCGTGCTCGAACTATCGTCTACAACACTCATAAAGTAAAACCTGCCGATTTGTCTACTTATGAGGACTTGGCTAATTTGAAGTGGATGGGACGACTATGTCTGCGCACTTCTAAGAAAGTATATAACCAATCACTGGTAGCAATGATGATCGCGGAACACGGCGAAACTAGGTCCGAACAAGTCGTGAGAGGTTGGGTTGCCAACCTTGCCACTGACCCTTTGTCTAATGATACTAAAGCAATGGAATTCGTTGCTGCAGGAAAGTGTGACGTGACCATTGTCAATAGTTATTACTATGGCCGCCTGATCAAAAAGAATCCCAGTTTACCACTGGCGATTTTCTGGCCCAATCAAGCCGGCAGCGGTGTTCATGTTAATATTTCTGGTGCAGGTATTACCAAGAACGCTAGAAATAAACATGCTGCAATTATGTTATTAGAATTTTTGTCATCTAAGAAGGCACAGAATTTATTCGCAGACGTAAATATGGAATACCCCGCCAATCCCAAAATAAAACCTGATTCAGCAGTGATAGCATGGGGAAGTTTTAAACAGAACCAGATGAACGTAGTCGCAGCCGGCGAGTTACAAACTGAAGCAGTAAAGCTGATGGATCGAGCAGGTTATCGGTAAGGCATGAAAGGTGATGTATGGAACGCACAATGTGAAGTCGGAAGGTAGAAGTATAGGAACTAGTTTTTCTCATTATCCACCTTCTGTCTTTCGAACTACATTAAGCTGGCGTTTTATCCCCGTTCTTGTCGCAGTACTGGTGTTGATTCCCGTAGGCACCGTCATCTTGTCATTTCTTACTCCCACAGGGGATGTCTGGCAGCATTTGGTAGAAACCATTTTACCTAGTTTGTTGATAAATACTTTTTGGCTCGCACTGGGAGTATCTGTCAGTTCAGCACTGCTAGGAGTGAGCTTAGCCTGGTTCACAGCAGTGTGTGATTTCCCTGGGCGAAAGATTTTTTCTTGGGGGCTAATGCTGCCGCTTGCCATCCCCGCATATGTCATGGCATTTGTGACCCTAGGTTTGTTTGATTTTACTGGCCCTATACAAACATCGTTACGCTCTTGGCTGGGACCAGAGCTGTTCTGGTTCCCAAACGTCCGAGGTAGGCTGGGTGTCATTATCGTCATGACCCTCGCTTTTTATCCCTATGTATATTTGCTGGCGCGCAATGCATTTCTTACCCAGGGAAAGCGTTCGTTAGAAGCTGCGCAGTCGTTGGGGCTTAATCGAACACAAGGGTTTCTTAAGGTAGCGTTACCGATGGCGCGCCCATGGATAGCAAGCGGGGTGATGCTGGTTCTTATGGAAACTCTAGCGGATTTTGGAACGGTGGCCGTATTCAATTACGATACCTTCACCACTGCCATCTATAAAGCGTGGTTCAGTATGTTTTCTTTATCTGCAGCCTCTCAGCTTGCATCGTTACTGATTGTAATTGCATTTGTATTGATCGTCATGGAACAGAAATTCCGCTCACGCATGCGCTATGCAGAGACTAAGCAGAGTTCACGTGTTGCTCGCATCTCACTTACAGGATGGCGCGCTTGGGCGGTAGCTGGGTTTGCCTCAGCTACGTTGTTTTTTGCTTTCTTGCTACCGACTACTCAATTAATTATTTGGGCCACACATAACTTCGTAGAAGAGTTCAACCAGCTTTATCTGAGCTTTCTCTGGCATTCGCTGATATTATCTGGGCTTGCCTCGATACTTATCTGTTCTGTTGCGGTGTTGCTGGTTTACTCGGCACGTCGTCACCCTGATATAGTCACCCGTGTAGCGGTGCGCGTTGCCACTATAGGCTATGCCCTGCCCGGTGTAGTTCTAGCGGTAGGGATTTTTGTTCCGCTCGCATGGCTGGATAACTGGCTAAGAGAGATGGCTATGCAGCTATTTCATATCGAAACCGGATTTTTAATTCAGGGTACGCTTGCAGCCATGTTAATTGCCTACATGACCCGTTTTCTCGCAGTAGGTCATTATCCCATAGATAGCGCTATGCAACGTATTACTTTCAGCATAGATGAGGCATCAATGGGGCTTGGTTTAAATGGATGGAACATGCTAAAGCGCGTTCATTTGCCGATCCTAAAAGGCGGAATATATACCGCTGTCACACTAGTGTTCGTGGATGTCATGAAAGAAATGCCTATTACTCTAATGACCAGACCCTTTGGTTGGGACACACTTGCAGTACGGATTTTCGAAATGACCTCTGAAGGTGAGTGGGAGCAAGCAGCTTTGCCCGCAGTAGCGTTGGTGCTGGCGGGACTGATTCCAATAGTATTGTTTACGCATCAAGCTGAAAAATAATTTTATGGATACCCCGCTACTCGAGTTAACAAATATATATCAAGCCTACGGTGATCAGATAGTGGTTAACAATTTGTCGCTTGCGCTTAAAAAGGGTGTGATCGGCTGCCTTTTGGGACCAAGTGCATGCGGAAAGACTACGGTTTTACGTTGCATTGCCGGATTTGAACCGATAACGGCAGGAGAGATTTTTCTGAACGGTGTAAAGGTGAATAGCTCTGGGTTTTCTTTGCAACCAGAGCAGCGACACATCGGAATGGTGTTTCAGGATTTTGCATTGTTTCCACATCTTACTGTAGCTGCTAATATCGACTTTGGGTTGCATCGCATGCATCATACAGAGCGTGCGCTACGCGTGACCGAAATGCTTCAGATCGTGGGTCTTGCTGATGTGACAAACAATTATCCTCATGAGCTCTCCGGAGGTCAGCAGCAGCGTGTAGCATTAGCACGCGCATTGGCTCCACGGCCTGATTTGCTATTGCTGGATGAGCCTTTCTCTAATCTGGATGTGAACCTACGCGAACGTTTGAGTTTAGAGGTGCGTGACATCCTAAAAAGCCAGGGCGCTACAGCTATTCTTGTAACGCACGATCAGAACGAGGCTTTTGCTATTGCAGACGAGATTGGTGTCATGCATCACGGTGAAATCACGCAATGGGACACTGCTTACAATCTCTATCATCGTCCTTCTAGCCGCTTCGTTGCAAATTTTGTAGGGCAGGGTGTATTTCTTTCTGGTAGGGTTCTTGACTCACGCCATGTCGAGATCGAACTAGGGATTCTGACAGCAGATATTTCACATCAATGCGCATCGGATTGTCGTGTGTGTGGGGAGGGATGTTACGTTGACGTACTAATACGTCCAGACGATATTGTGCATGATGATGCCAGTTCTCTACAGGCGCAGATAATACACAAAGCCTTCAGAGGCGCTAAGATTTTATATACTCTACGTTTACCCGGAGGTAGTATCGCGCTATCACTGGTACCAAGCCATCATAATCACGCTGTCGGCGAGAATATTGGCATTAAACTGGAGGTGGATCATGTAGTGGCATTCAGCCAAATTGCTCCGTAATTTTGTAATTTGGCATTGTGTAAGCAGACGTATTGTTAGAGCGCTTCCTCAGTATTTCGTGCTGCGCGGATTTTTTCGGATAGTTGAAGTACCGACATGGCATAACGAACGCTACGATTGTAGCGGGTGATAACGTAGAAATTATTGAAACCTAACCAGTATTCCATCTCGTTGTCATTTTTTAGTTTGATCAACGTAGCTTGACGTTCATCAGGGACATCTATCAATGGTGTAATTCCCAATTTTCTCATATTCTCCACCGTATGGAGAGGCTTATATCCCGTTACCAAAGTCTTATGATGGCTGTCACTACTAATTCGCGCACGCGTAGCCACTGGGCCACCAATTTCCCATCCGTGTGCTATTAGGTAGTTGGCCACACTACCAATCGAATCAGCGGCATTGCCCAACAAATCAATCTTGCCATCACTGTCAAAATCTACCGCGTAGTTACGGTAGCTACTAGGCATGAATTGTGGGATACCTATTGCACCAGCGTAGGAGCCCTTGATACTGAACATATTTGTACCTTGCTCTCGAGTAAGCAACAAGTATTGTTCCAACTCACCACGGAAGAATTTAGCGCGTCTCGGATAATTAAACGCTAAAGTTGTCAACGCATCCAATACGCGATGTCTGCCAGTCTGTGCCCCATAAATAGTTTCTACCCCGATCACCGCTATAATAATTTCTTCGGGAACACCAAACGTCTTGTTTGCCCGTTCTAGCGTCCTAGCATTGTTATTCCAAAAAGTAACGCCATCCGCAACGCGTCTTGGATTGACAAAAATGGGGCGGTATTCATACCATGGTTTAGATGTGCTCGGGCGGGAAATCTCACTGATAATAGCCGGTTGAAATCGAGCTTTACTGAATATGCTTTTAAGTTCAGACTCTGCAAATCCATGACGTTCTGCCATCTCAACGATAAAGACGTCTATTTCTGGACGTAGTTGTGTTGCCATGACAGTCAGGTTCCAGCAAAAAAGCACAAAAAATCCATTTGCAAGCAGTAACACTGATATGTAACTAGAGTTGATGATGTTTTTCTGGATTAGGTGCATAGATATCCGAAAAAAAACCAGAATTATACACAAATGAGGAAATATCAAATTAATACGCGGTACTACTTTAAATGCTACCAGTACTGTAATGTATATATAGTGTCACATAACAAATAATTACAGCTAGAGCTTAACATGTATATATTCTAGCAAACTTCCAGTTTTCTCCTTAGTTAGTTTCGACATATCTCACATTCGTAGCAGTAGTTAAGGGCGGGGCTCTTATATCTTCGTTCGAAGTCTAATCCCACACCATGTGTGGCAATATCTTAGTTACATTGACCCATCATCCTGTTGGGCGTAAAGTTAGAAATAAGAATAGTTTGAAATTTTTCTCCTTTCAGTTTCAATATTTTCTATACACCAAGGATTGCAGACTTAGTTTATGATCAGCTATTACACTTTTTCTATGCAGCGTTTGATTGGTGCCGTATTAGTTTCTCGTTCCACACTGCTAAATCTGTAACTCCTGAATTATTGTCTCTAAAATGCTGTTGTAATCCTGCCATACGTGATCATGGAATTGGCTAGTACATTGATATGAATACTGGTCCTTATTTAGATAGCATTTCGATTGTGCCAAATACGTTTGGCCCACTAGCAGGCATATGTGTGTTGATTACGCGACCAACAATACTCGCCTCCCGCATTGCTAAACAGTTAGCAGTGCTTGGTGCTACACCCTTTGTGTTCCCTACTATCCTTATCGAGCCATCGGTAGACAGAGAGCAGTTAAAAACAAAGTTAGCGTCACTACTCGGTGTTTATGCAGTAATTTTTGTAAGCCCTAGTGCAGTGGAGATAACGCTTGTAGATGGAATAAAACTCCCGTACTCGATCAAGGTATTCGCACCTGGATTGGGTACTGCTGAAGAGCTAAATCTGCATGGAGTAGATAATGTACTAACACCGCTAAGGAACTTTGATAGTGAAGGTTTGCTTCAACTCACTGATTTGCAGGCAGTACATGTCAATGGACGCCGCATATTAATATTTCGTGGAAATGGTGGGCGAGAGTTGTTACGTGAAGAACTGGCACAGCGTGGAGCTCAGGTGGAGGTTATTACTACCTACCATCGTTGCATTCCTACTACACCACCCACTAGGTTACTCGAACTACTAACAGAGAAGAAAGTAACCGCTATTTCGATAATGAGTAGCTCTGCTGTAATAAATCTTGTGGCCCGGGTACCCGCACTTGATCGTAAACACATACTTTTCTCCTTGCCCGTGTATGCGAGCCATAAGCGCATCAAGGCTGCTGCAGAGGCGCTTGGCTTCCTGAGCGTAATCGAGACTGGGCCTGGTGATAAAGGTCTGATTGCTGCACTCCTTAACCTTAGGAATTAAAGCAAGAGTAAAAGAATCAAATGATTGCGAGTCAGGCTTTAAAAAATGGTTTGTATACTTTACGAAGGCCTCGATCCTCGTTCAATGCACACCCCGAGTTTCTTCACACCGCGTATCATGTTGAGTTTTGCTACACTGACTTTTACCCATGGTGATTTGAATTCCGTCAAGATGATTTGAGCGATATGCTCAGCTAGGGCCTCTAGCAGGGAGAATTGTTTTTGTGACAAGGTTTCGTTGATCCGTTTGACGATAAGGGCGTAATCCAGTGCATCCTCGAAACTGTCCGTCTGGCAGGCTTTGCTCGTTGGTAGAGCGATTTCCAGGTCAAGCTGTATCGTTTGCGCTACTTGACGCTCCCACGGATAAATTCCAATCAGAGTTTCAGCTTTGAATTTGTGGAAGAAAATAATGTCCATTCGTCAAAATTCAGGATATGAGGTACTTCCAGGCTACTTCGTAGGGAAGTGGTTTTAACGTAGAATCAAAGAGAATTTTATTCTATTTGCAAAGGCAGTGCCAATCACAATGACAATGATGGTTTTTATACTGTTGGCTTACTTGTTAGGATCCATTTCCTTTGCAGTGGTAGCAAGTTGGATTTTTGGGCTACCTGATCCGCGTACTTTTGGTTCGAAGAATCCCGGGGCAACTAATATGTTGCGCAGTGGAAATAAAGCAGCTGCGGTACTAACGTTGCTGGGCGATGCTGGCAAGGGCTGGATAGCTGTGGCATTGGCACAACATTTTGCACCAACCTGGGAGTTGGATAATGATGCAGTTACCGCTGTGGCGTTGGTAGTTTTTCTGGGCCATGTATGGCCGGTATTTTTACGCTTCAAGGGTGGTAAAGGTGTGGCGACAGCAACAGGTGTGGTGTTTGGGTTAAATCCATGGACAGGGTTGTTGGCAATTGCGACATGGATTATAGTTGCAGCGATAGGACGTATTTCTTCGCTGTCAGCATTGATGGCGGCAGTCCTCACGCCAGTTTATGCGTGGATATTTTTAGGTTCTGAGGCGAATACTTTAGTGATTTTCGTCATGTCGCTACTACTTATCTGGCGGCACAAATCAAATATTACAAATCTAATTATGGGCAAGGAAGCACGGTTCGGTGAGAGTGATACGCCGTAGCTACTTGTTGGGTGGTGTTTCTTGTGTTTCCATGTCCCACCGCGGCCTTACTGTGAAATTGTTTACTAATGGTTGGTTCCTGCTTATCGACTTCTGCAATCGCATCGCTCCAGCGAGGGCAATCATGGCGCCATTGTCCATGCAAAATTCAAGATTAGGATAAAAAACAGTAGCCCCCATTTTTTTTGCGCATTGGGAGAGGCTTTCTCTCAATTGACGGTTTGCACTCACACCGCCCGCAACCACAAGCTGAGTGAAGCCAGTTTGTATCAGTGCTGCTAGGGATTTTTTCGTTAGTATGTCTACCACTGCTTCCTGAAAAGCAAAAGCAATTTCTGCCTGGGTTTGCCGAGTAATTTCGTGTTTGTTTGACAGCGACAGCACGGCAGTTTTCAGGCCACTGAAACTAAAATTGAAATCACCACTGTGGAGCATTGGACGTGGGAGTTTGAAGTGGCTTGCCTTGCCAGATTTAGAAAATTCGTCGGCAAGTTTTGACAGCGCGGGGCCACCTGGGTAGCCAAGCCCTAACAATTTTGCTGTCTTATCAAAGGCTTCTCCTACCGCATCATCCACAGTTTCGCCTAGCAATTTATATTGCCCAACGCCATTTACTTTCAGCAACTGAGTATGACCACCGGAAACCAGCAGAGCAACAAATGGAAATGCCGGGGCAGTGGCGGACAACAAAGGGGAAAGGAGATGTCCCTCAAGGTGATGAACGCCCAGCGCTGGAATTTTCAGCGCAAAGCTAAGCGCAACAGCGAAACTCGAGCCCACTAGCAACGACCCCGCCAATCCTGGTCCTTGAGTGTAGGCAATGGCGTTGAGGTCCTTAAGGTCAAGCTTCGCTGCTGCCAGCGTTTGTTTGACAAGGGGCAATACCCGCCGGATATGGTCACGCGAGGCAAGTTCAGGCACCACACCACCATATTCACTGTGCATTTTTGTTTGTGAATATAGTGCGTGGCTCAACAGACCTCGCTTGGTCTGGTAGATCGCGATGCCGGTATCGTCGCAGGAGGTTTCGATGCCAAGAACAAACACTGGAGTAGTAGTGGAATTACCCTTTTACAATAAAGAACCAAACTAATATATACTACACAATTTTTTACACATTGTACTTTTTATATGTGTGGATATATTTAAGATAAAAGGATCGCATTTGACTACCATTAAAGTTAAGGAAAATGAACCGTTTGAAGTTGCCATGCGTCGTTTCAAGCGTACCATAGAAAAAACCGGGTTGATCACTGAGCTGCGTGCCAGGCAGTTTTACGAAAAACCTACCGCTGAACGAAAACGCAAACTTGCTGCTGCGGTCAAACGAACTTATAAGCGCTTGCGGAGCCAGTTACTTCAACCGAAACTTTATTAATCAGTAGGTTGTGTAGAATGAAGAGACGGAGTTTGAACCCGTAGATCAGATGGAGTAGATCTTCTTTCTGAAAGCTGTAGTGAAGCCAATTTTCACCTGCAAAAATTGTTATATTCTAAAAATTTTTCTTTTTCACAGCAAATAAAACAGATAGCACCTACTTTATGCATCTGAAACAGAAAATCACAGAACACATGAAAGCTGCAATGCGCTCAGGTGATACCAAGCGACGAGATGCTATTCGTCTTTTACAGGCGGCTATTAAGCAGCGTGAGATAGATGAACGTATTGAGATGGATGATGCCGCCGTAGTTGCGGTCATAGAAAAAATGCTTAAGCAGCGTGGAGACTCAATTACTCATTACGAGGCTGCGAATCGTGAGGATTTAGCCAATGTTGAGAAATATGAGATTAGCGTATTGCAAGCTTATATGCCACAGGCATTTAGCGACTCTGAAGTTGAGCGCCTAGTAGATGAAGTAATTTTTTCTATCGGAGCCAAAGGGAAGCAAGAAATGGGAAAGGTGATTGCGGTACTTAAGCCCAGACTTGCTGGACGTGCTGACATGGGAAAAGTGGCGATGTTGGTGAGGAAAAAGCTTTTTATCTGATTTTGGTTTCCAATTATGATCACAAACGTATCAATGTAAGACATTGCAGTGAGTGTCTACGGTAGAGGATCCTTTGCTTACTGTTTTTTTAGAAAATATCATATAATCAGATAGGTTTATTTACATTTTTTTATCTGCACTCTGTTTGAATAATATTGACGTTCTTCCCGGTAAATGATTCCACAATCGTTCATTCAGGGTCTACTCAATCGCGTAGATATCGTCGATGTCATCGAGCGGCACATGCCACTCAAAAAATCTGGCACAAATTACATCGCGTGCTGCCCGTTTCACAGCGAGAAAACTCCTTCGTTTACTGTGAGCCCAACCAAGCAGTTTTATCATTGTTTTGGTTGTGGTGCGCATGGCAGCGCCGTCGGGTTCATGATGGAGTATGTTGGCATGGATTTCGTCGAAGCAGTAAATGATCTTGCGTCTCGCGTCGGAATGCAGGTTCCTGTTCAAAAGAAAGATATACGTCATGGAATGCCAGACTTTAAGGGCTGTAGACAAAATAAAGAAAATTCTTCCCAGGATTTGTTCGAGGTGATGAATATTGTCACACGGTTCTATCGGGAACAGCTCAAGCGTTCTGAGAGAGGCATTGCTTACCTAAAGGAACGTGGTTTGACGGGTGAGACTGCCGCTCGTTTTGCAATTGGCTATGCGCCTGCTGGCCAGCAAAATTTGGCCGAGATATTTCCTGATTATCACTCACGGATACTTCTCGAAGTCGGGGTGGTAAGTGAGAGCGGAGAAAGTAAACGCTATGATCGTTTTCGCGATCGCATCATGTTCCCGATTCTTAACCAGAAGGGAAGAATCGCAGGATTTGGCGGGCGAGTATTAGGGCAGAATGAACCAAAATATCTTAATTCTCCAGAAACGCCATTATTTGAGAAGGGTCGTGAGCTTTACAACCTGTTTACTGCACGCAGAGCGATCCGGGATGCAGAAAGGGTGATAGTGGTAGAAGGATACATGGATGTAGTGGTGCTTTCACAACATGGAATTGAGTATGTGGTAGCTACGCTGGGAACAGCAACAACGCCACACCACGTACAAAAACTTTTGCGCCAGACTGATAATGTTTTGTTTTGTTTTGATGGCGATAATGCGGGTAGGAAAGCAGCATGGCGTGCACTTGAAAACAGCCTAGCACAATTTGTGGACGGTAAAAATATTGGTTTTGTATTTTTGCCCGAGGGCGAAGATCCTGATAGCTATGTTCGAAAGTTTGGTAAGGATGCTTTCGAGGGATTGATCAATCAAGCTTTGCCGCTATCTGTTTTTCTGTTTAAAGGGTTGTCGGAAGGCATTAATCTGCAAACTAGTGAAGGTCGTGCCAAACTAGTGCAGGATGCAAAACCGTTACTAGCGAAAGTGGTTGCGCCGATACTTGCATTGATGCTGTTAAAGCGTTTGGCCGAGCTGAGTGGTATTAGCCAGGATGAGTTGGAGGGTTTATTACAAATCAGGCGTGTTTCATCGTTCCTGCCTCGTGGCAGAATATTACGACCAAATCCTATCTCACCTTGTCGCTGGTTAATCCAGGTTCTTCTGCATGATCCAGGTTACATCTTGAGGCTGGATAGAAAACTACTTTCGGAACACGGGGAAAGTACTGAAGAAATGGCCGCACTAGTGGCATTGGTTGAATTTATTGACACTCATCCTCATGTTATGGAGAATACCGCAATCCCCTCGGCTATTACATATTTCTACAATAGTCCGCATCGTTCATTACTGGAAAAGGCTCAAAGTGCAACACTTTCTTGGGATAATGCCATAGATCTTGAAGCAGAATTTAATGGGGCGTTGGCAAGGCTGCGGGAAATGCAACGCAAACAGCGTATGACAGAGCTACAAAATAAGTCTTTAAGTGCTCTTACTTCTGATGAGAAACAAGAATTACAACGACTATCGGTGTTTTTAGGGTGACTAACTGAGTCAACCAGAATGAATTTTGATATAATAAAAAGTTTTGTATTCAATTACTCATATTATACTCATATTATTTGGAAATCAAAATGGCAAAAGCAAATATGCAAGCTAGAATTTTAGCCAAAATAAAGACGAAAGCAAAGGATAAAAGTAGGGCTTTACCAGCAACGCTAGTGAAGCATCATGCTGATAAAATCAAGGAAAAGACAAAAAAAGAAATAAAGAAAAAATCTATAACTCCATTAAAAACAGTGGTTAAGGAACATTCTAGAGTAGTTGTAATTGAAAAGAAACCAGCTAGGATAATTGCAAACAAGACGAGAAAAGTACTTGCAGTCGTTAAGAAATCGACAAGAGCAGTTACAAACATTCTGGTAAATAAGGGCATAGCAGTTACAAGATCTCCCCTTAAAACATCTGCTCAAGTGACCGAGATTGCTAAAGCAATAATGGCTTCTAAGAAATTAAAACCGTTTGCCAAAAAAATGAAACTAAGGACAACGAGGGAAGCTAGGGCACAAGCTAAGGAGGCCGAAAGAGCTCTCCTTGGGCCTCAAGATCTTGAGGCACGGCGCATACGCCTTAAGAGCCTGATCGTCCAAGGTAAGGAGCGTGGTTATCTAACCTATGCCGAGATTAATGATCATCTACCGGACGATATGCAGGATGCTGAACAGATAGAGGGCATCATTAGAATGATCAATGACATGGGAATCTTTGTCTATGATGAGGCGCCCGACGTGGAAGCGCTGTTGCTATCTGATACCTCCCCTGTAGTGACTGATGAGGACGTAACGGAAGAAGCGGAAGCAGCATTTTCTACCGTGGATTCTGAATTTGGTCGCACCACTGATCCAGTACGCATGTATATGCGTGAGATGGGCTCGGTAGAATTACTTACGCGCGAGGGTGAAATAGAAATCGCTAAGCGTATCGAAAGTGGACTAAAACACATGATCAAGGCAATTTCTATCTGTCCGACTACAATAGCAGGAATTCTCGATTTTGCTACCAAAGTTGCACAAGATGAAATGCGCATTGATGAACTGGTAGACGGATTGCTTGATCCCAATGCTCAGGAAATTGTTTGCGAAGAAATTTCTGATGAATCGCTGGTACAGGAATTAGATGCTAGGGATGGAGAGGATGAAGATAGTGCTGCAATAGCAGGCGCAAACTTACTTAAATTAAAAATAAGTGCCCTGGAGCGTTTTTCTGTTATTTTTAATGCGTATACAGAGATGAAGAATGTAATTAAGAAGAATGGGGCGTCCAGTATCGCATACAAGGAAATACAGGAACATATATCGGCCGAGCTCATGGCCATTCGTTTTTCTGCCAAAATGGTAGAACGGCTTTGCAATACACAACGTGAGATGGTGGAAGAAGTCCGCAGTTATGAACGTGAAATTATGGAGCTAAGTGTAGTCAAGGCTGGGATGCCGAGTAATCACTTCATTAAAGTATTTCCTGGTAATGAGACTAACCTCAACTGGGTAACACAGGAAGTTGCAGCTGACAGGTCATACAGTCAGGTTTTGGCTCGTTATCAACCGGCTATTATGGAACAGCAGAAGAACTTGTTATCGTTACAAAGACAAGTTGGTATTCCGATTAAGGAACTGAAGGAAA
>SMXG01000078.1 GCA_004356775.1 Betaproteobacteria bacterium
CAATCTGACCGCTTACAGCATGGTGATCGCCTCCGCCACCATGTCCACCCCCGCCACGTGCTGCTGCCCATATTGAGCCACTTGTAATCGACCCAAGCAGGACGATGATAAGGCTCAGTAATTTGATCGTTTTCATATAAACCTCCCATGAAGGGTTATATAAGGTTCATTTGTCTTTCAACTATCTTGTTCTTAAGTCTTTTCTGATCAAAGGGTGCGTCCGCTTGAGTGTCAAAGACCAGTTCAGAATTTATAAGCGTTTTACCCTTCAATAAACTCGTCTAGTCAGCACAAGCCACCGCTTAGTTTTGTTGTCCATCATCTGTGACATGAGGTTACTTCGCGATAAATGGCTGACAATTATATAACGCATTAAGGTCAACTTGGTTGTCATGCGGCGCATCATTTTTGAATACCAAGCGTTTGTCCGCTTAATTTTAGCCTAGTTCATGTTGTTGGTTAGGTGGGGGAGGAAAAAGGTGGCTATACTCAACCCAAGACTATCAAGGTTATTGCAGTCTGCATCCATCTGAAACCAGCAATTGAGTATGGATGCTTGTGTTACAACGGGAAAGTTACTATAACTGTAACTTTGAAACCTAGCACTAGCAGAAATTATCTATCAGACGATTTTAAAATGTTAAGTAACCGACAAAGGAATAGATTCTAAATCGAGACTAGGTGACACATTCAATCTGATAATTTCATTCACGAATATTTGATTGCTTCTCAAATTTTCCTAATTTTACAACTGGCTTTGGCTTCCACCCAGACTTGCGATGTTCGGCCACGATATCGGTGAAGATGCCACCACGCACGTAAAATTTGGCAGTGAGGCGCATATATTTCGGTTTTATAGCGGCTACCATATCATCAAGAATGCGGTTAGTGACAGCTTCGTGGAACGTATTCTTGTTCCGGTAAGACCAGATATAGAGCTTGAGACTTTTAAGCTCAATGCATCTTTTATCAGGGATATAGTCAAGAATTAGAATTGCAAAATCAGGCTGCCCAGTTTTCGGGCATAGGCAAGTAAACTCTGGAATTTCCATGTGGATATGGTAATCCCGAGAGAGAGTCGGGTTGGGAAAAGTTTCCAATTTCTTCGTGGGCTGTATGGGCATTCTCTTATCTTGGACAAATCGGTTAAAATGACTATCTTCAGTGTGCTTTTTGTAAGTGGTCTTATAAGCTTGTTTCTTCATCTCTCCAAGCGCGCCCAATTATAACTGGTTACAGGCAATAAATTGCGTCTTTCCCATATCAAACTTTCTGGCTTTAAAAGCTTTGTCGAACCTACTGATGTCCTTGTCCTTGGTGATTTAGTTGGAGTTGTCGGTCCCAATGGTTGCGGAAAATCCAATGTGATTGATGCGGTACGCTGGGTGCTAGGGGAATCAAGGGCATCTGCGCTACGCGGTGAGTCCATGCAGGATGTGATTTTTAATGGTTCCGCTACTCGTAAGCCGGTGGGACGTGCCAGTGTGGAATTGATATTTGATAACAGTCTGGGCAAGGCAGGAGGCCAATGGTCAAGCTATGCAGAAATTTCCATCAAACGGGTGTTGCTGCGGGACGGTGAATCAACCTATTATATTAACAACATTCACGTTCGGCGTCGGGATATAGCTGATATTTTTCTTGGTACCGGTATAGGTAACCGTGGTTACGCTATTATTGAGCAGGGGATGATTTCCCGAATTATTGATGCAAAACCAGAAGAGTTGCGCATGTTTTTAGAAGAAGCTGCCGGGGTTTCCAAATACCATGAACGTCGCCGTGAAACCGAATTACGTCTAGCAGATACCCACAAGAATCTCTTGCGCGTGGATGATATCTGTCAAGAACTGGAAAAGCAGCTACAGCACTTAGAAGAACAAGCTATGGTTGCTGGCAAGTTTAAGGATATGCAGGGTCAGCTGAGTACAGCACATAATCTTTTGTGGTTGGCACGCAAACGGGAAGCGGCGACCCAACGTATTAGCACAGAAAATGAAATTCAGCAACTGGAATTAGGACTGGAAGCAGAAACCTCATGCCTTCGTGATGCAGAAAATCGCCTGGAAAAGGGACGTGCTCAACATTATGCAGCTAGCGACAGCTTGCACCAGGGGCAGGGCGAACTCTACGCCGCCAACGCGGAGGTGGTACGTATCGAACAGCAGGTGCAACATTTGCACGAGAATCACCAACGCATGGCGCAACAAATCACAGCAGCCAAGAATCAGATTGAGCATCACGAAGAACAAGTGGGGAATTCTGCCGAAAGTTTAGATCGTTGGCGTAAAGAACTTGAACGGGCAAGTTTGACTCTCGAAGTCGGTAAGGAAAAAGTTGCAGCTGAAAATGAGAAATTACTGCAGACGGAATCGGCTTTTCGTTTATGTCAGGAGAAGTTGAGTAAAATCCAGCGTAGCTTGCTCTTGGCCGAGCAGACTGAGCAGCTAGAAGAAAGCCACCGCACTCATGCTGACAAAGCTTTACAGCAACTGGAATCACGTAGAGAAAGACTTCTTGAGGAGCAAGAAGAGTTGTCGCTGCCCGATGATAAAGGGTTATTCCGATTGCAGAGCGAAGTAGAGAGTACTGCGGCGGATTTAAAACTAAAACAGGAATCGCTTGCACAAACTGAAGACCAGTTACCTAGTGCTGAAGAAATCAAACGTGAGATTACACGCGAAGTGCAAGTACTGGAGCAGCAGTTCACCCAAACAGAGGCCCGATCCTCCGCCTTAGAACGCCTGCAGCATCGACTTGAGGGCAATGAGGGACTGAGTAAGTGGCTTACTAAGTACCAACTAGATGCATTACCACGTTTATGGCAGAGCATCCAGATTAAAAAAGGCTGGGAAGACGCACTGGAATCGGCATTACGCGAGCGACTCAACAGCTCGTACCTTGAGCGGCTAGAAGTAGTACTGGATTGGGTGGGCGACTCCCCTCCTGGAAAATGGGCGCTGTTCGAGACAATGTCCCCATCAATACAGAGACCGAACGATGAGACGCTACCTGGCAAGGAAGGCTGGAAGTTGCTGGAGCGGTATCTGACTTGTGACAACGCAGGAATAAAATCTGTGTTGGGCGAATGGCTGAGCGGAATTTTCGTAGTCGAAAGTGTACAAGAGGGTCTCTTACGACGAACAAAGTTGGGTCCCAGCGAAATGCTGGTGACGCGCGAGGGCCATTTTTTTACTTGCCATAGCCTTACCTACTATGCGCCCGACTCGCAAATGCATGGGGTGTTGGTACGCCAGCGAGAAATAACCCAGCTCAAGGGTGAAGCGGAAACGTTGGGAGTTAGCCTTACCCAGAAGAAATCCGAGCTGGTGGTAGCTGAAGAAGATTGCAATAAACTAGGAGCGTTAGTCTCGCGCTTGCGTCTTGATAGTGAAAAACTTCAGCAACAGCATCATGACCTACAAATGCAGGTATTGAAACTAACTCAATTAGCTGAACGGTCCAGCCAACGCGACAACCAGATTTCAGTTGAACTGATGGAAATCAGGCAACAGATCGATGTAGAAGCTTCCCAGAAACAAAGCGCCGAAGCAAAGTTGATAGAATATCAAGATCAAATTCAGGTCTTGCAAGGACAAGTGCAACAGGAAAGGCAGGCAGGGGAGGCAGCGGAGAAGTTTCTTAGTATTCAGCGCCAACTTGTACAGAATGTAGTGAGGGAAATGCAAGAGGCGGCATTCTATGAAAAGACTTGTCAGAATAAAATTATTGAAGTAGAGAGTGCCATTCTTAGTTTTAATGAGAATTTTGTTAAACTCAAAGCCAATTTGGAGAAATTGCAAGGGGAGCAGGATAGTTTTGATGAAACCGCATTGCACAATCAGTTACAGGAGGGGTTAACGTTACGTGAGCAACGCGAGCTTGTTCTGACAGCAGCGCGCAATACACTGGAAGAAGCTGCCAAAGGATTACAGGAAATAGAACAGGAACGCATAACTTTCGAGCAGAAGCTGCATCCTCTGCGAGAATCTATAAGTCAAGCGCGTCTTAAGGAGCAGGAAGCACGCATTATCGAGAATCAGTTTGGTGAACAATTAAAAGAGGCAGGAGCAAATGAGGAGGAGTTGCTTAAGGTTTTGGGTAAAACGCGGCCCTCTAGATTTCAGGCTGATATTAATCAACTTAATACCGAGATTGATACCTTGGGTGCAGTTAATCTCGCCGCTCTGGAGGAACTGCGTGCATCTCAAGAGCGCAAGGATTATCTTGATTCACAACTCAAGGATTTGAAGGAAGCGTTAGGAACTATGGAAAGCGCTATTCAACGAATTGACCGAGAAACTCGTGAACGCTTGCTGGAAACATTCGACAAGGTTAATGGTCATTTAGATGAAATGTTTCCCACTATATTTGGTGGTGGAAAAGCAAAACTGATATTAAGCGGAGAGGAGATTCTTGATTCCGGCGTGCAAATCATTGCACAACCACCAGGCAAAAAGACCAGTTCCATCAATTTGCTGTCTGGTGGAGAGAAAGCGCTCACAGCGCTCGCATTGGTATTCTCGTTGTTCAAGCTTAATCCTGCTCCATTCTGCCTGTTGGATGAGGTGGATGCTCCACTGGATGATAGCAACACTGAGCGTTTCTGCGATTTGTTAAGGAAAATGTCGAAACAGACTCAGTTTGTGTTCGTTAGCCACAATAAAATCACCATGGAAATGGCGCAACAATTGATAGGTATCACAATGCAGGAACAGGGTGTTTCGCGGGTAGTTTCGGTAGATATTGAAGAAGCTGTCAAGCTCAGTGATGTGGCTGAGGTGGGATAATGTATATGTTGAATGAATATGAGTGATTTACAAATCAGCTTGATCGCCATCGGTGTCGTGATAATTGGGGGTGTTGTTTTCTACAATTGGATGCAGCAGCGGCGCTACCAGCGTGACACAGAAGATACGTTTAAACGTAAGTATGATGATGTTCTGCTAGGGGCAGGCAAGTCTGCTTCCAAAGAGGAGAGGATTGAGCCACAACTCGGCAAGCGGATGCTAAAGGATTTTCAAGTAAAGCCAAGTGTAGAAGCAATGACGCCAACTGAAATTGATCAACCAGATTCGGAGCCTTTGGTTACAAATACTGAATCGAAAAGACCAGTAGAAGTTGATCGCAACGGCGTAGTAGATTATGTAGCGGGCATCCAGTCTGAGACTTCAATTGCTACTTTAGATCTGGCAGAGATGTTGCAGAGGAAGTTCGATTTTGGAAAGCCAGTACGATGGTTTGGGAAAAGTGATGCGGGCGCACCCTGGGAAGAAATTACTATAGAAACTAATTTTAAGGGTAACTATACTAGCCTGAGAGCTTGCCTACAGTTTACCGATCGCTCTGGCCCGGTTAGTGAAGTCATCTTATCTGAGTTTTGCGACATGATTCGGAATTTTGCGGAATACGTAAATGCAGTTGTCGACACTCCCAATATCCAACAGGCACATGCACAGGCGGTATTACTTGACCAGTTTTGTGCAGAAGTAGATGTCATGATCGGTATTAATATTATCAGCAAGGATGGTGGTGCATTTACTGGAACCAAAATCCGCGCTTTAGCAGAAGCATCCGGCTTTAAACTCGAGGGAGGAGGCGTGTTTGGCTTTCGCGAGGCAAATCATACAGTTAAGTTTACTCTCAACAACTATGAGTCTACACCATTTCTACCTGATAGCATTCGAACACTCACTACTAATGGCATTACGTTTTTGCTCGATGTACCCAGAGTTACAAATGGCAAAAGAGTATTTGACCAAATGACTCATCTCTCCAGGATTTTCGCAACCACCCTAGGAGGTATTATGGTTGATGATAATCGAATCCCTTTAAGTGATAGCGGAATAGATAAAATTAAGCAGAAGTTAAGTGGCATCCAAGCCTTAATGAAATCACGTGACATCCCTGCTGGTGGCGAGATTGCACTAAGGTTATTTGTGTGAATGGTTATTCCGGAATACATATCGAAGCAGGAGAAAGGTGGTTTTGCTGGGACACTAAAGAACTATCAGGCGAGTTTGGAGATAGCCCAAAAACTAGCAGCGAGTGATCCCTCTAACAGCCAATGGCAGCGTGATCTATTGGTCAGTCTCAAGAGAATTATCGAATGGCATAATTACAGGTATTCAGTATTAGATGCACCAAGTATTCTGGATTCTGAGTACGATAAACTTTTTCTTGAGTTACAACAACTTGAACAACGTAATCCTCAACTTCTTACGCCTGACTCTCCTACCCAGCGCGCAGGCGCTGCACCCCTTAAAGAATTTTCCCAGATTACGCATCGTTCACCAATGCTCTCTCTTAACAATGAGTTTGAGATTGCAGCAGTAGAAGCGTTTGACCGGCGTATACGTGAAGGGTTAGGAACCGATGTTGTCGAATACGCAGTAGAGCCAAAATTTGATGGTCTTGCGGTAAGCCTCTGTTACGAGAACGGTTTACTTGTGACAGGTGCTACCCGAGGTGATGGCCACATCGGCGAAGATGTCACGTTGAATTTACGTACAGTCAAATCCATCCCTCTACATTTACGAACAGGTGCGCATAATGATCACAGTCCCACCTTGCTAGAAGTACGCGGTGAGGTTTTAATGCTGAAGGAAGATTTTGAAAAACTTAACCGGCAACAGCGTGAAAAAAAAGAGAAGGAATTCGTAAATCCTCGCAATGCGGCCGCTGGTTCTTTGCGTCAGCTTGATCCTAACGTTACAGCCACTCGCAGGCTTACTTTTCTTGCCTATGGTATTGGCGTACATGAAGGTGGGGGGGTGCCTCGAGACAAACACAGTAAAGTGATGGAATATATTGCTAATCAAGGTTTTTCCATTGCGAACGAGTGTAGTGTAGTGAGTGGTTCAGCGGCTTTACTGTCGTATTTTCAAAAGATAGGAGAACTTCGTGAACGCCTACCCTATGACATAGATGGGGTGGTCTATAAAGTCAATAATTTGGTGCAGCAGGGAAAGCTGGGCTTTATTTCCCGCGCGCCCCGTTTCGCTGTAGCACACAAGTTTCCAGCGCAAGAAGTGTTGACTGAACTGTTGGGAATTAATGTTCAAGTAGGCAGAACGGGTGTATTGACACCAGTTGCTAGACTGAAACCAATATTTGTCGGTGGTGCAACTGTGACCCATGCAACGCTTCACAATGAAGATGAGATCAATCGAAAAGATGTGATGATTGGTGATAGCGTTATTGTACGTCGGGCAGGTGATGTAATTCCTGAAGTGGTGGGGGCAGAAGTAGAGCTTCGTCCAAGTAACGCGAGGCGATTCATCATGCCCAACCAGTGCCCGGTATGCAGCGCTTCAGCTATGCGCATGCCGAATGAGACAGTGGTGCGTTGTACCGGTGGGTTATTCTGTCCGGCACAACGAAAGCAGGCAATTCTGCATTTTGCATCACGTGGTGGTATGGATATTGAAGGCCTGGGAGATAAACTAGTAGATCAACTGGTGGATAGCAACCTCATCCGAACGCCAGCG
>SMXG01000013.1 GCA_004356775.1 Betaproteobacteria bacterium
AATGCCATAGCTAGGGAAAATGCATTAAATGAGGCCAACGAACGTGTCGCGTTGCTTGAGAAGAATATACAGGAATTGCAACGCCTGCTAGTATTAAAAAGTCTCCCCATGGCAGATGCGCAGGAGCAAACAGAAGGTTCTCCCCCCGCGGTGGTGCCGACAGAAGATTCTGTGGCCTCTGTGGAAGGAGATGAGTCAAGTCCGACCACCACGACGACCTCACCTATTGTGGAAGATGAATCAAGCCCGACAGTAGTTCCACCGTTACCTGCTGCAGTTCTTGTAGAAGACCTTTCTCTGATCGATGGATTAATAAAAAACGTAGGGTTTCTAATTGATAGTTTGAGGGATAATATCGAATATGTGGGTGCCGCAATTTTGCTCTTGTTAACGGGAATATTTGGGGCATCTGTAATACGTCGGAGAAAAAAAGCATCAATTGATGATGACTCAAAAGTAGATGCAATACCTTCTGATCCAGATTCATTACCAAGCGGAGCTGGACCTAAGGCACCTACTGCTACGCCAGTTGACGAGGTTGATCCGATTGCAGAGGCAGGAATTTATCTCGACCATGGGCGCGATGTTCAAGCAGAGAAAATACTCAAGGATGCCCTGGCAAAAGATCAAAGTAACCCTGAAATACTGGCCAAACTGCTTGAAGTGCATACCTTGCGTAAGGACAAATCCGAATTTGAGAGTATTGCTCGTATGTTATGGACGGTATCGCCCACGGGTCCACTGTGGGATAAGGCCGCTAGATTAGGACTCAGTATTGATCCAGAGAACCCTTTTTATGGTGGCTCAGTCGTATCATCAAGTTCCAATCAGATAAAGGACGCGCCAGAGTATAAACCGGAAACATCCGAACAGTTGGATGAGCCTGATTTTGGAATTAAATTTACTGGCTCACAAGATGACGAAGATAACCTTCAGTCTCCTACAGTTACTATGCCACCGGTCTCTGACGACCCAGAAATACAAGTGGTAACAGATTTGGAAAAAGCCCCAGAGGATGTTTCTACTACCAAAATTGAGCCGCAGGCTAAGGATACGAGTTTGGATTTCCCGAGTGCATCTGAACCTGATAAACCCACGTCTACACCTGAACCAAGCTCCATATCATTACCAGAATCTGACTTCACTGGCATAAATTTAAATATAGACGATATATCATCCACTACATCAGTAGACACACAACCTGTTGAAAAGAGTGCCCAATGGCATGAAATTGCTACCAAAATTGATTTGGCTAGAGCCTATCAGGAGATGGGCGATAATGACGGTGCTAAAGAAATTCTACAGGAAGTTGTTCGTGAAGGAGATTCCCAGCAGCAGGAAAGTGCAAGAGTGATACTGGAGAAACTGTAGGGTTCCTATTATTAGGCGTTGTAATTGTATGTATTGATCTGTAGTTAGTTAATAATTAATGGTGGCTTCTCGTGGCACACTTTTACGAGGATCCATATGTCCAGTTTACACATTTATTCCTCTTAATTTTTGTCCACAACTGTAGCCATTCTGGCCCTAATCTGGATCATTCCAGCAATAATGGTAGATATCCAGTGAGAATCGTTCTAGGATTAGAATACGATGGTTGTCATTTCTGTGGCTGGCAAGGTCAGCCCTCTGGTTGTTCAATTCAAGGTACGCTAGAAGCCGCATTGTCAAGAATCGCTCATAACAGCATTCAGGTAATCACTGCAGGTCGTACCGACGCAGGCGTCCATGCTACGTACCAAGTTGTACATTTTGACACGCAGACGCAACGCCCCCTTAGTACTTGGGTACGAGGAGTAAATGCATTATTACCTAACAGTATGGCGGTGCTGTGGGTGTCAAAATCATCGGATAGTTTTCATGCACGCTACAGCGCTAGAGAGCGTTGCTACCTTTATTTATTGCTGAACCATCCAGTACGTGCCGGACTTTATCATGGTAAGGTTGGATGGTTTCATTTGCCCCTCAACCTTGAGCGGATGCGAGACGCCGCACAAATATTACTGGGTGAGCATGATTTCAGTGCTTTCCGAGCTGCAGAATGTCAAGCCAAATCCCCAGTGCGCAATGTGACCAAGCTGGAAATTATCCAGCAAGGCGATATCATTGTATTTGAGATTCGTGCTAATGCATTTTTGTATCATATGGTGCGCAATATAATTGGATCTTTAGTATATGTGGGAAGGGGGAAGTATCCTCCTCAATGGATGCGAGAACTATTGGAAAGCCATGATAGGATTCATGCGGCACCGATTTTCTCCGCGACAGGATTATATTTGGCCGGGATAACTTATGACCCGAAATGGAAATTACCTTGTTTTATCGAACCGCCACTTGCAGCGATCTTGCCCAGAATGTCTAGGGCACGTAAAAAGTTATTCGCGATTGATACAAACACATCCTGAAGAAGTTTCCTTGGGGAAGTATGAGCTGTTTACGCATCAAAAGGAAATCTGTTCTTCATTCGTACACACATTCGTATATTTTATGTTTATAGTGAACTACGCTTATGTCAGTCAGAGTAAAAGTATGCGGTATCACTCGTGTTGAAGATGCGTTAACGGCAGTACGGCTAGGTACGCACGCCATCGGTTTTGTATTCTGGACACAGAGTGCCCGCTATATTTCCCCACATGTAGCTCAAAAGATTATTACGGTATTACCACCGTTCGTAAGCGTAGTGGGAGTATATGTTGATCCGGATCCTAAATGGGTGGAAGAGACATGTTCTGTAGCTAGTCTAAGTTTATTACAATTTCATGGTGATGAATCACCGGAATTTTGCAGTCAGTTCTTATTACCATATATAAAGGCCGTACGAATCAAAACCGAAGTAGATTTGTTACAATACGCAGCCCGTTATTCCAGTGCTAGTGCTTTGTTGTTGGATACCTACGTCGAAGGTGTTCCGGGCGGTACCGGCCATACTTTTGACTGGAGCTTGATTCCGCACAACTTGTCGCTGCCGTTGATACTTTCAGGAGGCCTTCATGCCGAAAATGTAAGTACGGCTATCGTGAAAGCAAAGCCTTGGGCGGTAGATGTGTCTAGCGGAGTGGAAGTGGCCAAGGGTATCAAGGACGCGGATAAAATTGCCGCTTTCATGACAGGAGTTCGAAATGGCGAGAGCTTATGATTTTCCCGACATGCATGGCCACTTTGGTACTTATGGGGGTGTGTTTGTTGCGGAGACACTGATTACAGCGTTAGAAGAATTACGTACCCAGTATGAGCATTATCGTAGTGATGCTAATTTCCAGGCAGAATATGCTTATGAATTAAAAACTTACGTAGGACGGCCCAGTCCTATCTATCATGCAAAGAAATGGTCAGCGTATCTTGGGGGTGCGCAGATTCTATTAAAGCGTGAAGATCTGAACCACACTGGCGCACATAAAATCAACAACACCATTGGTCAGGCGCTTTTAGCAAAAAGCATGGGTAAGCCACGCATAATTGCAGAGACTGGTGCAGGCCAACATGGGGTAGCCAGCGCCACAGTAGCAGCACGGTATGGGATGGAGTGCGTAGTTTACATGGGTTCCGAGGATATGAAGCGCCAGGCAACTAATGTCTATCGGATGAAGCTTCTAGGCGCAACAGTAGTGCCCGTAGATTCGGGCTCTAGAACGCTGAAAGATGCGCTCAATGAAGCCATGCGCGATTGGGTTACTAATGTTGAAAACACTTTTTACATCATTGGTACAGTGGCAGGCCCGCATCCTTATCCGATGATGGTACGCGATTTTCAGACTATTATCGGACGTGAAGCAAAGTTGCAAATGCAAGAAGAATACGGACGCCAACCGGATACGCTGATTGCATGCATGGGTGGTGGATCAAATGCTATCGGCTTATTTTATCCCTACCTAGACGACAAGAATGTGAGCATGATAGGTGTAGAAGCGGCTGGACTCGGGATCGAAACCGGAAAGCACGCTGCCACCCTGCTAACAGGAAAGCCAGGAGTACTGCACGGAAACCGTACTTATCTGATTCAAGATGAGGACGGACAGATTATTGAAACTCATTCCATTTCAGCTGGACTTGACTACCCTGGTGTTGGTCCCGAACATGCATGGCTCAAGGATACTAATCGTGCTCAATACGTTGGAATAACCGATAATGAAGCCTTGGCAGCGTTTCATATGGTGTGCCGTTATGAGGGCATTATCCCGGCACTGGAATCTAGCCATGCACTGGCATACGCTGCAAAACTTGCGCCCACGCTTGACAAGGACAAGCTACTCTTGGTAAATCTTTCGGGGCGAGGGGACAAGGATATTGACACCGTAGCACAGGCCACTGGTATTACTTTTTAATCGAGTTTGAGATTTTTATGTCCCGCATTGCAGTCACATTTGACACGTTAAGGCAGAATAACAGAAAAGCTCTAATTCCATTCATCACTGCTGGCGATCCTGAACCCGCGATGACAGTGTTGTTGATGCACGAACTTGTGAATGCGGGTGCTGACATTATTGAACTTGGTGTTCCTTTTTCAGACCCAATGGCAGATGGACCAACTATACAAAGTTCTTATGAACGGGCACTGAAGTACCATGTAAGCCTAAAGGATGTATTAGAGATGGTGGCAGAATTCAGAAGAACGAACACTGTAACACCTGTGGTGCTGATGGGTTACGCAAACCCTGTGGAAGCAATGGGCTACCAGAAATTTGTTATAAAAGCAAAAGAGTGTGGTGTGGATGGAGTACTGACGGTAGACTGCCCACCAGAGGAATGTGAAGAGTGGATAGAAAATCTCAAACAGGAGAAGATAGATACTATCTTTCTCATTTCGCCTACCACGCCACAAATACGTATTCAACAAATGGCGAAAAGGGTACAAGGATTTGTGTACTATGTCGCACTGAAAGGTGTAACCGGTGCGGCACACATTGATCTGAGTGAAGTAGCTAACAAACTAGCTGGGTTGCGTTCATATATTTCTATTCCGATTGGCGTTGGTTTTGGTATACATGATGGTGCAACAGCAAGGGCGGTTGCGGAGTTTGCTGACGCAGTGGTAGTGGGTAGTCGCATTATTGCGGAGATAGAAAAATCAGCTGAAGAGGAAGTGCTGGTGAATGTGTACCGTCTTGTAAAAAGCTTACGTAGTGCTATAGATAAAGTTGGTATAAAACACCGAATAGCAAGGATTAAACGGTAAACATATGAGTTGGTTCCAAAAACTTTTCCCACCGAAGATAAAACGCAAGGAAAGTGGCGATAAAAGAGTCGTGCCAGAGGGGCTATGGAGCAAATGTGCTTCTTGCGAGGCGGTACTATATTACTCAGATTTGGGAAATAATTTTAATGTTTGTCCTAAGTGTAATCATCACAACCGTATTTCTGCCAGAGTGCGCCTAGATTTATTTCTGGATACCGAGGGGCGCAACGAGATTGGTGCAGAAGTGTTACCGATGGATCCACTTAAATTCATTGATAGTAAGCATTACGTTGATCGATTATTACAAGCGAAAACAGATACAGACGAGACAGATGCTCTAGTGGTTATGCAGGGTAGCGTCCAGACTGTGCCCTTGGTTGCAGCAGCGTTTGAATTCAGATTTATGGGAGGTTCGATGGGTTCGGTGGTCGGTGAACGTTTCTCGCGTGGGGTGCAATTGTGTGTTGAGAAACATTTGCCATTTGTGTGCTTTGCTGCCAGTGGGGGAGCGCGCATGCAGGAAGGTTTGTTTTCGTTGATGCAGATGGCCAAAACGTCTGCGGTGCTAACCAAGTTGAAGCAGGAGAAACTTCCCTTTATCTCAGTGCTGACAGATCCTACAATGGGTGGTGTGTCAGCCAGCTTTGCCTTCATTGGTGATGTAGTGATCGCCGAGCCTAGGGCATTGATTGGTTTTGCTGGACCACGAGTGATCGAGCAGACAGTGCGGCAGACCTTGCCGGAAGGTTTTCAGCGTGCCGAGTTTTTACTAGAGCACGGAGCAATAGACATGATAGTCGACCGTAGAGAGATGCGCGATAAGCTTGTTAACCTGTGCACGTTGTTGATGCGAATTCCAATTCATCCCAATTCTTTGTAATACTGCTGTATTTCTTATCATGATTTTCATTGTCATGCTTACACGTAGCGTCAAATGATCGGGCGTAACTCTAAGCTTAAAACTCTTCCCGACTGGTTGGCTTATCTCGAACGCCTTCATCCCAAGATTATTGAGATGGGGCTGGAACGCGTAAATCGAGTTAAGATTAATTTAGGTTTTTCCCCATCTTTTCCCATCATCACTGTCGGCGGCACTAATGGCAAGGGCTCTATCTGTTCAATGATGGAGGCTATTTTGAGTCGTGCTGGGTATGACGTTGGATGTTATACCTCGCCGCATCTTCTTCGTTATAACGAGCGGATACACATAAGCCAGCAGGAAGTTAGTGATGGCGACTTGTGTAGGGCTTTTAATTTAGTGGAAGCTGCTAGAATTGACTGCGATATTTCCTTGACTTACTTTGAGTTTGGAACGTTAGCGGCCATGCAACTATTCATTCAAGCAGGAGTGGATATAGCGATTTTAGAGGTGGGGCTTGGCGGGAGATTGGACGCCGTCAATATTTTTGATGCTGACTGCGCTGTGCTGGCTAGTATTGCTCGAGATCATATGGATTATCTTGGGGATACGCGGGAGAAAATCGGATTTGAGAAAGCAGGGATTTTTAGAAACGGTAAGGCCGCAATTTGTTCGGATTCAAATGCTCCTGCTTCCATAAGTCAATATGCAGATTTGATTGGTGCGAGATTCATGCTCATTGGAGAACACTTTGGCTACTCGGTCGAGGCAACTTCATGGAATTATTGGGGGGACAAAAGGAAACGCCATTCGCTTCCCCATCCAGCCCTAGGAGGTACCCATCAACTGCGAAATGCTAGTGCCTGTCTGGCTGCGTTGGATACAGTTAGAGATATTTTGCCAATTACCATTAGTAACATTCGTCATGGTTTACTGGAGACGACGCTTCCAGGCCGATTTCAGGTATTGCCTGGGAAGCCGATAATAGTTCTAGATGTAGCCCATAATCCAAGTGCTGTGCACGCCTTAAGTGTTAGTCTTAGTAACATGGATTTTCACGAGAAAACCTATGCGGTATTCGCAATACTCAAGGATAAGGACATAGATGGTGTAGTACGAGCAATTATCTCCAAAGTTGACGTTTGGCTTGTAGCAGATATCAATTCGCCGCGTGGTGCCTCTGCCGATGAAGTAGTGCAGGTGTTAGAAAATGCAGGTGTAAGTAAAGCGAATGGAGCAATTCTTGCTTTCCCCAATCCTGTTGCAGCCTATGTATTCGCCTGTAAGAGATCAACCAAAAATGATAGAATCTGCGTATTCGGCTCGTTCTATACTGTAGGTGAAGTGATGGAGTATCTGAATTTGGTGAAGTATGGATAGTGATTGGACAGATTTAAATGGCTAGAGTTGTAAGCGAACAAGATCTCTTACTGAGAAAACGTGCTAGAAGGCGTTTGGTTGGAGCGATTGCGCTTGTGATTATAGCTATCGTGATTTTGCCGATGGTACTTGACCGCGCACCAAAACCAGATGGCCAAGAGATTGAAATTACTATTCCTTTAGAAAACTTGGTAGGTGAATTTTCTCCCAATATTGTCCCGGAAACTGGTGTACCTACCATTGCTGATCCCGTTGCCAAGGAATCCGTTCTTGCAGTGCAGCAGGTAGAAAAGACAGAGTCTGATTTACTTGTACAGTCGATACAAGCAAAGAAAAAACAGGCAGACATGCTGGTTGGGGGTGAGAATGGATCCGAGGACAGTCTTAAAGTTAAAAAATCTACTACGACTACCGGAATATTTGTAGTTCAATTGGGCGCATTTTCTGATTCAGCTAAAGCAAAATATCAGCAACATAGCCTTACATCCTACGGCATAAAGAGATCTTATACGGAAACGCTAAAAAGAAATGATAAAGAAATAACTCGAGTTCGTATTGGTCCATTTTCCACCCGTGAAGCAGCAGAAGAAGAACGTAAGAAACTGAAGAAGTTGGGACTTGATGGTATGGTGATGAGTAGATAGTTCCATTATAGGATTTGTTACTTAGATGCAGCATCTCCTATAACTATATAATAAATAATCATTTTATAATCTCAATACTGTCTGTAACCGTCAATGACTATCTTTGATTTTGTTGTTTTGAGTATATTTGTTGTATCGATTTTGTTAAGTGTAGTGCGTGGCATAGTACGTGAATCATTGACACTGGCTGGTTGGGTAATTGCGTATATGGTGGCAAAAGCGTTCGCTAAAGACTTTGTGTCTGTGCTACCACATAGCATCATTGGGGATTCCTTGCGCATGCTTGTGTCATTTTCTGCGCTTTTCCTGTCAGTATTGCTAGTGATGGGCATGATTACCATGCTCGCATCGGCATTGATTAGAACTGTTGGTTTGGGGGCTGTTGATAGATTTTTTGGTGCATTATTTGGTCTTGTACGCGGACTGCTGGTAGTATTGCTGCTTGTGCTGTCAGCGGGTCTGACTACGATTCCGCAAGAACCATTCTGGCAAAAGGCTTTGTTGAGTAGGCCTTTAGAAGCAGGGGTTATAATGATACTGCCTTGGTTGCCACAGGAGTTATCCAAGCGAATTAATTATGAAGGTTAAAGGACAAACAATGGATGGATATAGTGTAAAAACAGTGCTGGAATGGTGTAGTTGTCGTCTATGTAGCATGGAGTCGAGCAAGAAAAATCTCTTTACACCTTTTTTATGCAGAGTTAATCTTGGCTATTTTTTCAAGGTACAATTATGTGCGGAATCCTAGGTGTAGTCGCAAAGTCTCCTGCCAACCAGTTGCTCTACGATGGGCTACTGGTACTTCAGCATCGTGGGCAGGATGCAGCGGGCATCGTAACTGCTCAGGACAATACTTTCCACATGCATAAGGGCGGTGGTCTGGTGAGAGATGTTTTTCGTACACGTAATATGCGTGCTCTGGTGGGCAATATGGGCATAGCCCATGTACGTTATCCAACTGCAGGTTCTCCTGAATCATCTGTCGAGGCGCAGCCATTTTACGTAAACTCACCATTTGGGATCGTGCTGGGACACAACGGTAACCTTACTAATGCGTCACAGCTCAATCAAGAGTTATTTCGTGCAGATTTACGTCATGTCAATACTAATTCTGATTCCGAAGTGCTACTTAACGTACTGGCGCATGAGCTGCAGGAAAGTGCGAAAAGCCATCAGCTTGATCCTGCCGCCATCTTTAATGCAGTTTCTGGTGTTCATCGGCGCTGTCGTGGTGCCTACGCCGTGGTCGCGATGATCGCAGGCTATGGATTACTAGCTTTTCGTGATCCTTATGGTATTCGTCCACTGGTATTTGGTTGTGTAGATAGGGAGCATGGTGTTGAATACTTGGTAGCATCTGAGAGTGTGGCACTTGATACGTTGGGGTTTAAGCTAGTGCGCGACATTGCGCCCGGTGAGGCGATTTTTATTGATGAGAAGGGTAATTTTTACAGTGAACAATGTGCTGACAACTCTACCCTAAATCCTTGTATTTTCGAGTACGTTTATTTGGCACGCCCTGACTCGGTAATGGATGGTATCTCGGTATATGAAACACGGCTCAATATGGGTGAAAGCCTGGCCAACAAAATTACCAAAACTATGCGGCATCTTGACGTTGACGTAGTAATTCCAATTCCTGACACTAGCCGTCCTAGTGCTTTGCAACTTGCAAATCGACTGGGTATCAGCTTCCGCGAAGGTTTTGTCAAGAATCGCTACATTGGTCGTACTTTCATCATGCCAGGACAGCAGCGTCGAAAATCGGTGCGCCAGAAGCTAAATGCTATGAGCGTAGAATTTCGTGGAAAGAATGTGTTGCTAGTAGATGACTCTATTGTGCGAGGTACAACCAGTCGAGAAATTGTACAAATGGCACAAGAGGCTGGTGCGCGTAAGGTATATTTTGCTTCTGCTGCACCGCCAGTAAGGTTTCCCAACGTATATGGGATTGATATGCCGACTCGTCAGGAGCTGATTGCTACCGGACGCGATGATGATGATATCCGCCGCGAAATCGGTGCAGACCACCTTGTTTATCAGGATCTTGATTCACTAAAAAAGGATGTTGGCCGAAACAAGCCATCGATTGAACATTTTGAAACGTCTTGTTTCGATGGTAACTATATTACCGGTGATATTACGCCGGAATATCTGGCGGTAATAGAGGCGCAGCGCAATACTGGCGCAACGTTGTCGCGAGCGGAGAACAGCACACAACTGGATTTGAGTTTGGTGGCATCAGATTGATGGGTATTTGACAAAGTTCATTACTAAGTGTAATTTACTACAGTGCGCCGATTTGATGTTCAGCTTGCGGGCGCGTTATAAATTCGGCTAAAGCGGGGAAAACCCGTTTTGGCGAATGCCGAACGGGTTTTTTTATTTGAAGGGAAACTTCCATGTCTGATGATTTTGAATTAGAGACGCTGGCGTTGCATGCAGGTATTCACCGTAGTCAGTTTAATGAGCATTCAGAAGCCTTATATCTTACATCGAGCTTTGTATTTGATAATGCTGCTCAGGCCGCTGCACGTTTTTCTGGCGCGGAACCGGGCAATGTATATTCACGTTTTACTAACCCCACCGTAACTGCTTTTGAAGAGCGACTTGCCGCATTAGAAGGAGCAGAGGCCTGTGTTGCCACAGCCTCCGGCATGTCGGCAATACTTGCCTGCGTGATGGGGCTACTTTCTGCAGGGGATCATATTATTGCCTCGCGCAGCTTATTTGGGTCCACACTGAATTTGTTTAATAATATCTTCAAACGCTTCGGTGTGGAAATTACCTTCGTTTCCCCTACTGATGTAGCAGAATGGCAGGTAGCAGTAAAAGCCAACACGAAACTTTTTTTTATAGAAACACCATCAAATCCTCTTACTGAAATCTCCGATATCACAGCACTAGCTACATTGGCAAAGAAAACTAATGCATGGCTTGCGGTAGACAACTGCTTTTGTTCGCCGATGCTACAAAGACCACTAGACTTGGGTGCTGACATAGTAATTCATTCTGCGACCAAGTACCTTGAAGGCCAGGGCAGGGTGCTGGGTGGGGCAGTGCTGGGAAAGCGCGATTTGATAATGGAAAAAGGAGTGTTTGGTTTTCTTCGTACTGCGGGGCCGACTTTGAGTGCTTTCAACGCTTGGGTGATCCTAAAGGGAATGGAAACTCTCAAAATTCGCATGGATGCACATTCTGAAAATGCACTAGAAATGGCCCGTTGGCTTGAAATACAGCCCAATGTTACGAAAGTTTATTATCCTAGTTTGTCTTCGCATCCTCAGCACAGCCTTGCTAAACAGCAGCAAAAAACTGGTGGTGGTATTGTTTCATTTGAAGTAAAGGGCGGAAAAGAAGTGGCATGGCGGGTGATAAATTCCACTCGCATGATCTCGATCACCGCTAATCTGGGAGATACTAAAAGTACACTCACGCACCCAGCTAGCACGACGCACTCCCGCATTAGTCAGGAAGAACGGAATGCTGCAGGGATCACTGACGGACTTTTGCGCATTGCAGTTGGGTTGGAGTCAGTGAAGGACATCAAGGCAGATTTGACAAGAGGGTTAAAAGTACTATAGCCAAAAATTTGAATGTTTGTTCGGCTATAAATAAACTATACGTCACACCAGTTCTTTTCATAACACAATACAAACTTATCCCCGCAGGTATACTTATCATTCATCATTTATGATTTACGGCCTCCTCCATTCAGAGGTGGAGATGGTAGTTTGAGGCAGTAGATGTGATCACTATAGCACGTTAGATTACTTCTGCTTTTTGAAGTACCACGTCTTCCACTGGTACGTTCTGGTAACCACTATGGCTAGCTGTTTTGACTTTCTTAATCTTGTCTATAACATCCTTGCCCTCTGCGACCTTGCCAAATACACAGTAGCCAAATCCCTTAGAGGTAGGCGAAGTGTAGTTGAGAAAACCATTATCAGCGACATTGATAAAAAATTGCGCAGAAGCTGAATGCGCATCAGATGTACGCGCCATAGCAACTGTGTATGCTTTATTTTTGAGGCCGTTGGCCGCTTCGTTTTGAATTGGGGCGCAAGCTTTCTTTTGGTTCATTCCCGATTCAAATCCACCTCCCTGAATCATAAAATCATTAATTACTCGATGAAATATTGTATTGTCGAAATGCCCACTGTTTACATAGTTAATAAAATTCTGAACTGTAAATGGAGCCTTCTCGTTGTTGAGGTCTAAGATGATTACACCGTAATTGGTATGCAATTTAATCATATATATCCTTATTTTGCCTGTTGCATCCCTGTAGGGGTAGGTTTTGTAGTTGAAATGGATTTCATTTCATTGATTACAATAATTTCTTTGGGTGCATCCCTTGTGAAGGGTTTACTAGCGCTAGTAGGGGTCGCCGAGATCTTGTTTACTATATCCATGCCCTTGATAACTTTACCGAATACAGTATAGCCGTAACCTCGAGGAGTGGGTGCAGTAAAGTCAAGAAATGTGTTATTGCCCACGTTTATAAAGAATTGCGCTGTAGCTGAGTGTGGATTTGAAGTACGTGCCATCGCTATCGTACCAATCTCATTTTTAAGGCCATTAGCTGCTTCATTTTCAATGGGTTGTTTAGTTGGCTTCAGCTTCAGCAACTTGTCGAATCCACCGCCCTGAATCATGAATCCTTGAATGACACGATGAAAAATCGTATCTTTATAGTGGTTCTCCTTCACATAAAACAAAAAATTCTTAACAGTTATGGGCGCTTTGTCAGGGTAAAGTTCTAATAGGATGTTGCCGAAATTAGTTTTCATTTCAACCTGCGGGTTAGTTGCAAATGCTGTAGTGCAAAGTAGAAATGAAAGAGTAACAAGTGACTTATAAATATGCATAAAGCCTTCCTTAGGAAACGGATAATTTGTGGGTAGACTTTTAATCGTATTGAATCCTCGTAAATATTCTCTTGCGCCCATGAATAGGCGAAAATTTGGTGATTTCAGCGTGCTATACTTCTTCGGCTTTTTTTATTAAGTATGTGAGTTATTAAAGAATATTCATAATTCTACCAATAAGTTAGCTAAGTTCAAAATCTTATTAGATGTTGAAAATCCACAATTCGCTTACCAAGTGCAAACAGAACTTTGTGCCGCTGACTACGGGCAAGGTCAAGATATATGTTTGTGGTATGACGGTATATGATTACTGCCATTTAGGTCATGCGCGTGTAATGGTTGTATTCGATATGGTGGTTCGCTGGTTTAGGGCAAGTGATTTCGATGTTACTTATGTGCGCAACATTACCGATATAGACGACAAAATTATCAAGCGTGCGCAGGAAAATAACGAACCTATTGAAATACTCACAGCTCGTTTTATCCAAGCGATGGGCGAAGATGCTGCTGCACTTGGTGTAATTCCACCTTCGCACGAGCCGCGCGCTACCCGATATGTGGAAAATATGATTGTCATGATTCAAGCTTTGATGGATAAAGACATTGCATATGTCGCATCTAATGGCGATGTGTATTACGCCGTAAGTAGATTTCCTGATTATGGGAAACTTTCTGGCAAGGTGCTCGCGGAACTCTATGTTGGAGAGCGGATTACCGTTGATCCGGATAAGAAAGATCCACTAGATTTTGTACTGTGGAAAGCGGCTAAACCTAACGAACCATGTTGGGATTCGCCATGGGGTAAGGGTCGTCCTGGATGGCACATCGAATGCTCGGCGATGAGTGAACATTATCTCGGCGAGCATTTCGACATACATGGTGGAGGGCAGGATTTGCAATTTCCTCATCATGAAAATGAGATTGCACAAAGCGAAGCCGCACACGATCATCCTTTCGTCAATTACTGGATGCACAATGGCTTCGTGCGTGTCGATAATGAAAAAATGTCTAAGTCACTTGATAATTTTTTTACAGTACGTGAAGTATTAGCCCGCTATCAGCCGGAAGTAATACGTTTCTTCATCCTACGTTCTCATTATCGTAGTCCCCTAAATTATTCCGACCAACATCTAGAAGACGCCAGACATTCGCTCGACAGGCTCTATACTTCGCTAAAGGGAAGTGAGCTTGCTACGAAGACATTAGATTGGAATGATTCCCGTGCCCAGCGTTTCATGGAAGCGATGAACGATGACTTCAATACACCTGAGGCCATTGCGGTTCTATTTGATCTTGCTTACGAAACCAACAAAACTGGAGCATTACAGGGAGCGGTCTTACTTAAAACGTTGGGAGGTTTATTAGGTTTTTTGCAACAGGATCCCCAACAATATTTGCAAAACGAAGTGACTGTTGGAGGCCCCTTTTTCGCAACAGAGCATATCGAACAGATGATTCAAAATCGCCTTGCTGCGCGTAAAGACAGAAATTTCCCCGAAGCCGACCGTATTCGTAGGGAGCTCCTTGATGCCGGGATCACTCTGGAAGATAACCCGCAAGGTACTACTTGGAGACGTGGGTAAGCTTGTCCTTTTAGATCTTAGCTGCAGTTTTTAAGTGAATGTTTTGCGACAAGTAAGACCAATCGATGATTACGCTGTGATTTGCTTATGAGATGTATTCATCCCCCTAATACACGTTCGCTACAATACGGTAATATCCAAATAAAGCCTTATATAAAGGGCTATTAGTACTTTACTTGTCCGTTAGCATTCGCCATAATACGTCTAAATCCGTGTTTAACGGTAAGACGAATGGTAAGACTAATACTTTGGCGGAGGCATTATGGCAAAGATCAAGTTATTAACGGCAAGACAGGTTGATACTCTTTCTGCTGGGTTTCATGCCGACGGTGGCAATCTATATTTAAGGGTACGTGATAGCGGCTCCAGGTCATGGGTGTTTCGATACAAGCGTAGAGAGAAGCACGGCGACAAGATACTCGACAGGGTAACCGAGATAGGTTTGGGTGCAGTAAGTAGTCGCACATTATCTCAAGCGCGCGAAATAGCTGGCGGTATGCGATCAGCAATTGTTAACAACATAGACCCGCTCAAGCTGGTCAGGGTGAAGCGTGACGGCACAGTAATGACATTCAGGGAGTGTGCCTTAGCTTTGATAGATGCTAAGCGCAGTGGCTGGCGTAATGCCAGACACGCCCAGCAATGGGAAAACACTCTAGCTCAATA
>SMXG01000079.1 GCA_004356775.1 Betaproteobacteria bacterium
AGCCGCATAGCTTCCTCGCGTGCTTCGGCTAGAGATACCAGCGACAAACCACCCAGCCCTATATCCCTGCGTTTACCCATAACTACGGTACGCAGAACCCAGCGTTTAGCACCAGATGGGTCAACAATCAGATATAGTCCATTACCATCGCCGTAGCGACCAGCTTTTGCTACGGAGCTGGGGGTATGTGGAATCTGTGAAATGTGGGGATATCCCTAGTATGGGGCCGCCTCATCCTCCTTCAATGTACTCTCTACTTTTCTTTCCTTTTCCCAATTTTGGCGAAAAAAATTTCGAGAAGGAAAATTTTCGAATGACCATTCAATCCAAGTTTGACATTGGCCTTGAGCAACTTGTTAAATGGAGTCAGTTCCAAGCATCATCAACCGCATTTGCAATATCAGAAAATATTGTTCCGCTCATGGGGTGGCATTTCTCAGAATAACCGGAACCACTTATGTTGAGAATAGTTTTGTTTGTTGCCGTATCAACTAAATATGCACTGATATGGTCGAAGTTGTAGCAACCCTCAATACATCTCTTTGCCCACCTTTTTTCCCAGTCATAAGGTGCGAAACCTTCTATTACTAGAACATATTTTACTTCAGACTCATTAAACTGCTCAATACGGGTACCTGCTATTTGTTCTGTTACATGAGTTCTTGTACTCCAACGAAGAACCTTGAATCCCTTAGTTTTAAGATGGTTTTTAATTTCGATCACCCACGGTGCCCTAGGAGCATCAAGAGCTATAACTTTTGACCTTGGTATTTGAGTTTCTCTTACCTGAACTACGTTGCCTGTGGCACAGCTACTTAATAAAACTATCATAGGCAAAAAAAACATTGCTTTCTTCATTATAATTAGTCCCTTGCATCTATCAATTAAGTAAGAATATATTACATATGTACCAAATATTCATAGGCTCGACTCCAGAGTTCTTCATAATGTATTGGTAAACCTATTTCTTAGCTCTTAACTCCTGTTTGTTTGATCCATCTGCTTTTCCTTGTAAGGCTTGCATTATTTCCATTTTTGATGAAAAACTCCGTACAAGGCTAGTAAGGTGGTACTTCTAGTCTGAAACTGGCCCACTCCTTTATCAATGAAGTATTTACTCCTCTTTCCTTCCCTCAATTTTGGCGAAAAAGTTTTTCGGCAGGAAAGCTGGTGAATGACTGCTTTCTACCCAAAGCAGAAATTCAAAGCGGAGAGCTGCGACTTGGTATGCGCAAAGAAGAGGCCAACAACGCTATGGCAATCACACAATATAGGTGAAAGGAGTGTGTCTATGGAAGAAGCGTTGGGAGAGGGCGCCGGCACTCTATTAGCGCATCAAGCGAAAGAAGAGTAGTTGTGTCTCCATCAGCTCATTGCATTACCATTGCCACAGTCATATTGGGGAAGTTTCGTGGTGGCAGTTTAGGGTGCCAACCACATGCAAATTCCAATACAGCTTCAAGTACGCTACCCAGCGGAGCTCGTTTCCAGTGGTCGTCCGGTTCATTGTGGATTAAGACTGTTTCACCATCGGTCATGTGTCCAGAGTAGCCAGATAGAAAAAGTTGTCGACTCTGCTTTTCTTTGCAATTATATTCATTTTTTTGCTTTGCTGATATGACACCGAGCTTTTGAACCGTCTTGTAGTCATATAAAACCCACATTTTCACTCTGTTGCCTGTTTTTCGAATAGTGGTAGGGTCAGCGTAGGCGGTAAAAGCTTCTGCTGTTTTTTTTTCAGTCTTGGTAACATAAACCCACTCCGCCATCGCACTACTACTTACAATAGCCAGTAACGTCATCAAAATAGCTTTATACATGATAACTTGTATTATCTACGGTTTTTTCATTTCTTCTTCATCCTGTTCATCGCGCTTCCGTTGCTCTGATTGATGTTTAAAACGTTGTTCTTTCTCTTCTTTGATTCTACGCGTTTCTTCTTTTTGTTTTCTCTCAAACTGACTTTGTGGAATCAATAAGTCTGAACTGTCAAAGAAATTTCCATAAATTCCACTAGCGTAAACGTTGTTTGTTGTTAGTAATCCAAACGCTAAAATAATTAATGTTTTCTTTATAAATCCTTGCTAGCTATTTTAAGTATCAAAGTTCTTGTTTTAATGTACGATCTAGAGTCCATGATGTACCTCATACCAATTTTGAACATTAGAGCAAATCAGCTTTATGTGCCAGTGCTGCAAAGCAAATTGTTGCCGAGTCAAAATCAGTCAGTGCCGTTGTGTTTAAATGTCTCGGTTCCTCACAGAGACATTTTCTTTTGAGGGTCTCATTATTCGCCTTCGTTAGTACGTTTCGCCATTCTTTGTAGTATCCAAGTACAATTTCTTGTTCTACAAAAACGATGCGTCATTCCTGTCGAACGGATTGCGGGAAGTTACCAGTGGCAATCTTCTCGTAAGTTTGGTTTTTCCAAGACACATACGATTCAGTACATCTGGTCGTAGTCGTATCAGGCGAAATTGCACGATTTGATCTGATTTATTTTGTATTTTGTTTTCTCTGTTAACGTTCATAGAGCTAACATAATGCAAATTAACTTAATGAAGTATTTCTAATTACATGAGAAAATAAAAAAAAGCCTATTTCTCTTATTTGTATTTAATATGTAGTTTATTTGGTAGATATTGTCAATTTGCCGCGAACATACATTAAGCGGAGATTCTCTTCGCCAAGTAGCTAGTAAATAAAGTGCCTTTAAAGGCGCTTATTTACTATACATATCAATTCAGGAGATTTTCCGATTTTTAAAACAGCCATTTCTGTTGCAGATATCGACGCTTACCTTGCGACAGATTACCAGGTGAATGCTGTTGAGCGATTTGTTTTGAATGTTGGCCGACCGAGCCCTGAGCTCGCTCGATGGTTCCAAACCAATAAAGAGGATCATGCAGCATTCATCACAGCATGGAACCCATTGGGTAAGACAACTTCTGATACAATAAACCGTATTGCCGAGCAAAAACTAATTGCAGAGATAGAGGCCCGTGATCTGCCTTATCTGGAGGGAGAAAGCAAAGATCCATCAGGTGTATGGCCTAGTGAGCCAAGCTTGTTGGTTTTTGGAATCTCTCTTGAATCTGCCAAGGAACTGGTAGAACGTTTTTGTCAGAATGGATTTATTTACGTAGGTGGCGATGCAACACCACAATTGATTCTGTTACGATAAGAAATTAATTTATGACAACTCCCATTTTCGATATGCCCCGTTGGGTAGAGTCAACTTAATTATCACGTGTAACAGTAATTTTAGTTCGTTATTGATTGATGGGTATACATTATGATTACACTAGTGATCACGACCAAATTGAGAGCGGGGCCGTGGCCGCTTGGCATCTGTTCTGCTAACTTTTGTGATCAGTGTAGAAGGGTTTTGTAGTTGGGTGCAATGTATCATTGCAAATTCTACCCATCGTCTAATTATCGAATGGAGGGGGTGTACATAACCATATCCTGTTAATAACCACTTCGCTTCCTTCTGAGAATCTCTTTTGTTAATTCTTGAAATTGCTCACGTGCCTGATCTTCAATAAAAAATTGTCTTATAAATTTAAGAATCGAGATATCAGGAATGATACTTGCATGGTAAATGATGCGCGTTTAATCGCCCTCTGGCAATAATTGTGTAGTCTCCTCCGTCTTGCACATATTGCCACTAATCATGCGCTCTTGAATTTTCTTGAAGGGAAATAATTTAACTTCTCTTACTGATTCAAAAGAAAAGGAAAGGAAACTAAATTTTATTATTGAGATCTGTAAAACAGGTAAAGTATTTTTCGTTCTGTTGATAATCTTGCTGGACTGTACGCTAGTCACAAAGTTAGGTATGTATCGAAATCTGTCAATGTCTCCCATGCCCGCTGTGGCTTAACTGGAACAGTAAAGGTTGCATCAACAATAATTTGTTCACCAGCATTTTGTATCGCAATCTCGATATCTTTATTGTGGCATTCAGTAGCCTGATCAGCTGAAATGGTTTGTGTTATTTTGTTTCTTGGTCGCTTTTTTTTATTTCGTCCGAAACTGCATTGTTAATTAACAGGCCGAATAGAATAAAGATGAGAATGATGTGATTTTTTTCTTCAAAATTCAATCTTGTGTGCTTGTTAGTTTGATACGGAGATCAATGGCATCTAAATGAAGTTTGTTTCAGCAAACCTGAAGAGATAAGATCTTAATCCAACATCGGTTTTGAGCTAAGTAAATAATATTGTTAAAACCGATACTAATCGGTGGTTATTTAATGGGAGCAATATCTGTACCATTATATGTAATTCAAAGAGTTATAAAAGTAGAAGCATTTAAATACCAAGCACTTCGACACTTGCTGTAGATGTTAGCGACTATTAACCTACCGATCTAGCCAACTCTAGAAATTGATTTTGTTACAACCTTTCAAATTAAATCAGAATTACTGCACATAAATAACTGCTTCCTTGTAATCAAGTATTAGGGCGCTTTCGCACTGGAAACTATTGCGAGAAACAGTATTTGGCGGAGTCTGTATCCCCCAAAACAATGTTCTCTGCAATTCGGTAATATCCGCCTAAAGCATTATATATAAAAGTCTATTGATACTTTAGTTGTCCGTTAGCATTCGCCATAATACGTCTAAATCCGTGTTTCATGGTAAGACGAATGGTAAGACTAAATACTTTGGCGGGGCATTATGGCAAAGATCAAGTTATTAACGACTAGACAGGTTAACACGCTTTCTGCTGGGTTCATTCGGATGTTGGAAATCTATATTTAAGAGTAGGCGATAGTGGCTCTGGGTCATGAGTGTTTAGGTACAAGCAAGAGAAAAACACGAAGAAAAAGCCACTAGGCCGGGTATTCGAGATAGGTTTAGGTGTGGTAGCTAGCCGTGTGCACTGATTCAAGCGCGCGAAATAGCTGGGGGAATGCGTGCGACAATTATTAACGGTATAGACCCGACGACAATGGTACGGGTGAAACGCGACTCTACTGCTAAGACGTTGAGATTTACGTCCAGAAAGTACAGTTTAAGCATGTTGGTTGTAAAGGCATGGTGATTCTGACTTACGACAGGGTAATGGGTAAATATTATGACCGCACATGCTACCCCTAACGTCCATCCATTGCATTACTAATACATACGTAATACTGAGGGGCAAAAGAGAGGATCGATTTTATATGATACTCAGAATGCTAGAAGGGGGCGGGGGGTAGGCTAGTATTGGAATCACCCTCTTCCCCGTGTTAGAGGTACTACATATCCCTACATGGAGTTTAATTTTGGAAAAAATTTTTCTAAAGGGAACTAGTACTACTTTCTGAGGTGGTTCAACTGTGGACAAAATACGTATGATGTCCTCAGTTGATTTGGCGTTACGAGTTCAATTTGGAGGCTTTCTGTTAAGTTCAGGCAGAGGTCGCCAGACTCCACCGAAATTCTCATCTTCGGTGCCTATGCTCAATGGCAATCCATCCTCCCCTGCCACTACGCCTTCGACCTTGAATCCATCGACGATCCAATAAGTGTCTGGATTATATAGCCGAACGGGGATATTTTGATTGCCATCCACGTGGCCGATTAAATACACCACTGAACGGAACGGTCCGTCGTTGCCGGGATCAACGGCCGCCGAACCCCAAAGCCAACCCTTACTGTCTATCGACAATCCGGTGATCGATCGAAGTCTCGAAACTCCCCATGGGTTTGGTGCAGTTACCGGCAACAACTGTTTACTCCATGCCACTCGTCCAGTCCCAAGGTTGTACGTTCCCCATCGCAGTATCCCCATCGGATACACGGTTGTTCCCCCTCGTTCGCCCAGAAGAATGAGTATGTCGGCTGAATTGAGTGCAATACAAGCGATACCTTCAAACTGATCACCATCGCGTTGATCTTGGTTGTTGTCTCGTAGAAGTGGTAGTTGAAATTCGCGCACCAGAACCACGCGCTGCTCGATTACGCGAATATGAAAAATACGGCCGTACTTTTTTCCCCAATAGCCGCTCTCAGCAAGCAAAAACTCGTTGGATGTGTTAGGCACCCGACACACTCCTTCGAGATCGTTCGATGGGGTCGATGCTGCAGCTGGAAAATCCAATCGTTTATATTCAATGCGCCCACTAGTAGACTTTATGTTTAGCAAGCCAAGACGAGGCTTATCTGGTTCATAGACTTTTGCGTCATGGACGATCAGATATTTATTCGATGACATCCGTGAGATACCGCTAATCCCGGGAATCATAGTCACATCGACTTTCGTAGTGGAATTAATGGATTTGTTAGTAGTAGTTGCGTATGCAGTCAGATAGAAAAGCGTGAAACACACGATGATGATTGTGTCACTAAGGTACATAGCATTTTTTTGTGCAAGTGGTTCCATTGCGAACTATGATAGCTCGTAATACCTCTCGCAAACAGTTTGGTCCTGACCAACGAGACATAATGTCCTTAATTCCAGAGCGGGATTATTGACTGTAATTGGCTCGTGTTATAGGTACTACCTAAACCTACCTTGACCCTATTTTTTTATGGCCAATTAATGCCCCGTTATCTAAAGTGATTGCCTGTATTCTTAGTGTAAAAACATTCTTTCTATTTTGGCGTGAAAAATTTTTATAGAATAGAAATCTTTGAATTTCCGCTTATTACTAAATATATCAAGTGCATTGCTGATAAGGCTTCATGAAAGCTTAAATGTTTCATTGTTATATGTTGTTTTAAGAGCAACTTTCATGATTAATTTCCATAAACTAAATCACTTACATAAAATTATGTAATTTAGTACAACTTGACCCTCATGTTCACCATTCTTCTCCCGATATAAATACATAAGAATTGAATAATACTGTTCCTAGCATAACTACAAGTAGTCTATCCATCATTAACTTTCTACAAGCATTTATGTAAAAGTTAAAGAGAAGGGTCTGCTATTGTTAAGAACGTTTTCCGTTAATTTTGGGAATGGTCAAAATGAACAATGATTCGGTCAAAGTGGTATGGATATTTGCCGCAATGTTTATGTGGATAACCTTTCTAGGGTTCATTCCTAATTTTTTCTCCGGAGAAACAGTATTTCTCGAAACTTATATGCCCCTTAAGCTTATCCATCTTATAACAGCCATTTGCTTTATCGTTATTACCCGGTCGGATGAAAAAACAAGGATTCAATTCGTGCAAATATTCGGCTTGGTCTATATGTTGATCAGTGTAATTGGATTTATGGGAATGGATATAAAGATAGGAGAGCAGTGGGAGGCCGTTATTCGGCTCAACTTACTAAACTATGTGCAGTTTAGCTTGGGGGTTGCCCTCTCTGCTATCGGCATGATCTTGAAGAAACGCCAACGTCTAGTTGGTTCCATGTTGTTCGCATAGCAGAAATATCTCAGCGTCCTCAAGACCACACTGACATCAGGATCTAGTTGCAGGCAATAGCTGATGTATGCGAGCGTGGAAGAGAATTAGTCATACAATAGAATAAACTACCGACAGAGAAAGAATTGGGGTGCTTAAGTCCAAATTTAAGGATGGAGACAAGGTTTTGTATAAAAGCGGGACTGAAACTATTTTAAGCCATGAGTTTTTTCGCGATGCTTTGGCTACTACTATGGGATTCCAAAGACATTTTATGAAACACAATAAGTTCCGTAAAATTCATTATCTAAGATAGACAATAATATCGAGCAAGTTTAAATTTCACTAACGCTTTGTTTCGCTACGTTATGTTTTGTTCTCATCCTAATTTCCATAGCCCACTCGACTAACGCCGTGCCTTTGCATTAGTTTTAAGTATAAAGTTAACTAACCTGAATGTTCGCTTTTAGCACAAAGCAGACATTTATCCAAGTAGACTAACATGCATATGTCATATCTATGCTAGTATTATATTTCTATAAATAGAACATGGATACACTATGACAGCCGTTGTAATACAGAATAAAGAAGAGATACTACAGCGTGTCGCTGCGAGCAATAAGATTGCCGATATAGGCGAAACCTATGGCGTTACTCATTCAGCAATAAGTAAACAGCTTTTGAAAGATCCTGAATGGATTGATGCACGTACGTCTGGCGCT
>SMXG01000080.1 GCA_004356775.1 Betaproteobacteria bacterium
GAATCAATAAAACGGTACTGCCAAGTTAACTGCACTTTGGGCGATAATAGCAGAGTGAATAATTCAGCGACCCTATATAAAAACGCCATCGATTTCAATCCGAAACGGAACTTTAGTCAGTTTTGTGCCAAAAGCAGACACTCAGTGATAGTTATTGTAACTGAATAGAATATTGGAGATAGTGCTCTACAGGGTTTCAACAAATAATGGTGGGAACCATTGATAAATAATTGTACAAGGATACCGCCATTATGAAGTTACAAGCAGCGCTGTTAGCGCTTATGTTAACCGGTACCATTACGCATATTCAGGCAGCAGAGTCGGCAACCGAACTAAATGAAATCCAAATCGCACATGTAGCTAATACTGCTGATAATATCAATATCCGATATGCACTCCTTGCGCTCGCAATCTCAACGAATCCAGCGATACGCGAATTTGCAGAAACTATGATCCGTGATAATGTGATCAAAATTAGAGACAAATGAAATTGTTTAAGAATGCATTCTTCGAATTATAAAATTTTAGCAAAAGAAGTGAAGGAATGTACCTTATGCACCTCTCATTTACCCTTGGGGCCAAGGCCCGTGTTTCAAATTCATCCTAAAGATAAAATACTAATCGCCGGGCAAGCTCCCGGCAGCAAAGTTCATGCAACAGGTATTCCTTTTGATGATCCTAGTGGTGATCGCTTAAGAGACTGGATGGGCATTGATAAAACCACATTTTACAACCTGGAGCAAATCGCCATCCTGCCCATGGGGTTTTGTTATCCCGGCACAGGGAAATCTGGAGATTTACCACCTCGCAAAGAATGTGCTGAAAAATGGCGAGGCCAGATGTTGGCGTTAATGCCAGATATTCAACTTACATTGGTAATCGGACAATATGCTCTTGACTGGCACCTGAAAGATCAAAAGAAGAAAAATCTGACTGAAACCGTGAGAGCATGGAGAGAATATTGGCCGGAGCACCTGCCCCTACCTCACCCTAGCCCCCGTAATAATATATGGCTTAAGAAAAACTCATGGTTTGAAAAAGAGGTGCTACCTGAACTCAGAAACGTTGTTGCCAAAATTTTGCAGGCTTAAACTAGCAGTACTTACAGTTTACTGTTAACTTCTTTCTACATTGGTAATGTTTATATAGCTGTAGCGTATTTTTTTGGGAGAGCTATGACCTGCAATGATATCTTACTGTTGTGTAAGCAATGAACGCTGTGCCAAGACGTATCGCACATCTCGACATGGATGCCTTTTATGCATCAGTTGAACTTCTTCGCTACCCAGAATTAATCGGCTTACCTGTTGTTATCGGTGGACGATCTGAACACGAGCCTACAATACAGGCTGATGGGAACAAACACTTTTATAAATTACGTGAATATGTTGGGCGCGGCGTTATCACAACAGCAACTTACGAAGCGCGGGTAGTTGGAGTACGCTCTGGTATGAGCATCATGAAGGCAGGACAACTTGCCCCGGATGCAATTCTTCTTCCAACAGACTTTGATAGCTACCATCATTTTTCACGACTATTCAAAACTACCCTTGCCCGTATTACTACAAAGATTGAGAATACTGGTATTGATGAGGTATATATCGATCTCAGTGATCTGCCTGATGATAGTCTGCTTCTCGCAAAACGTATCAAACAAGCTGTGTTTGAAGCGACCGGACTCACCTGTTCTATTGGCATCACACCAAACAAACTGCTATCAAAAATTTGTTCTGATCTTGATAAACCAGATGGCATCACCATCATTGGCATATCCGGCATTACTGATAGAATTTGGCCGTTATCCGTACGCAAAATTAATGGTATTGGCCCCAAAGCAACCAAGAAATTGGCATCATTGAACATTACAACAATTGCCGATCTGTCACAAGCTAAACTAAATTTTCTACAAACCCATTTTAGTCACAGCTACTCTACTTGGTTGCATGAAGTATCGCATGGCATTGATAATCGCCCAGTCATAACGTATTCCGAGCCAAAGTCCATCAGCCGGGAAACCACCTTTGAACAAGATCTTCACCCCCGCCATGACCGTCTTGCCTTATCAGAAGCCTTTACCGCCTTATGTACGCATGTAGCCAAGGATCTCCAACGTAAAGGTTATGCTGGGCGCACCATCGGCATTAAGCTGCGGTTTGAGGATTTTCATACCGTGACACGAAACTCTACACTGACAGCACATACCAATGATCCAGCTTCTATACGCCACTCAGCAACAGAATGCCTGCTGCGCATACCGCTTGAGAAGAAATTACGGTTACTTGGGGTAAGAGTCACCTCTCTTTCTCCCATTAACGCCTTACAGACGGAAGACGTTTCACTTCAAAGAGAGCTGCCATTAACATCATAATATAATATCTGAAAAATGGGAAAAAATGATGGGCCTCCAAGGAGAGACTTTGAACCATTTTTCAGTGTTTTAGAGGAATGAGAGAAGAATCTTCCGCATCTGTTCCTCTGTCTGAGTCATCGTCAGACTTTCTCCCAATATGTAATGGTGCTTTTATTCTATGTGGGCCTTTTCGCCTGCAGGAGATATCCCCTTCGAGGTTTTAATGCACGAAATACTCCTGTTCCCAGATTATGGGAGCTGGGTGCGCATTGTAGCAGCTATTTTAAACCAATAATTAGGCGCCAACTATGAACGTCTGCTTTGTGCCAAAAGCGGACATTCATTTAGAAGCTTCAGAGTCTCCTAATGTAAAATTATTAGCCCGAAGGGAGCCGAGGGGGAAAATCTCTAGCGGGCGATATATAAGTTACCCTTCGAGAAATTTGTGGGAAAATTATTTATCGATTAGGCTAACAACCATGAACTGGTCCTTCTCTCCTACTAACAGCTTTTACAAATTCTGCGCAGTAACTGGCCTAATAATTATGCTTGCTCCGATGGCCACACTAACTTGGTTATTTGTCTACACAGAAGACCTGGTTGGAAAAATACAGTTAAGCTCAGCAAACATAAGGATCGATGTCTGGCACCAAGAGCTTTTAAGTAAGCTAGAGGAAAATTCATCAGAGCCCTCATCAATAGAAGAACGTAAAAGGCGTATTGGAGTAGAGATAGCCAATACAACTGCACTTAGAAAAACTCTAGCCAAGCAAAATGCTGATATCAAAAAAGCCAATAGGTACTTGGGGTATGTAATCGTCGTAGGAATTCCCGTTGTTATCTTGTACCTTGTTGGATGGGTATTAGCTATATTTGGTTTTAAATACTGGTATAAGTTTCAGCTATTAAAAGGTACGAAATCATAAGGATTTGAGAATAACTGTAGATATATGAAGATGAGCTCATCACAGTCATTCTATTGATGTATTGTGGGGAAATTATTTAAGGCTCTCTCCAGAGCGCTACATTGATAGGGATCAGTTCAAGACTAGGTGTAGCCCCTAGCTTAAAATAAATCTAAAGAAGTATACAGAATTCAGCTGAGCGTAGATTCATCTCTCTAGTCCAATATGGTCTCATGTCATCCCATTGAATCCAGCATTTTATGGGGCAATTTTGGGGGGCAACATCGAAACATTGAAAAGCACAAAGTGTTTGTGAATAAGCCTTCCAGCTTATTATTCGATTCCCGCCGCCTTAAAAAAAGATGAGTGTCCGCTTTGTGCCAAAAGCGGTCATTTGTGACTGTTTGCTGGGTCAAATCGGACATTCACAGATTTTCTTTCTATAATTTTTTTCGCTAAACTTGAGGAAAGGACCATGAAATATCTAAACACGATTTGCACAGTTACCGCGGTGGTGACCTTCGCCTTTCTCGCGGCCCTGCCGGCAAACGCAGAAAATATCAAGGTCACGCCCCTTGGCAGTCACGAGGGTGAGTTTTGCTATAAGGATAGAGCACTGATTCTCGAGGACCCGGATGGAACCCGAATTCTATATGATCCGGGCCGCACCGTTGTCGGCGCGAAAGATTCACGCCTTGGCAAAATCGACGTGGTATTGGTGACTCATATGCACGGAGACCACGTCGGCAACGAACATATTTCAGATTTTAAATTAAAACCCGGTAATTGTGATGGCGAACCAAAAATGGTAAATGACCTGCCAAATACCAACGCCGTGAACATCGCCATAGCCAAAGATGCCTTGATTGTCACCGGCAGCGAAATGTATAAGTTTTTTGCAGCAAAACTAAAGGCACACGGTGGTAAAGAGGAGAATTCTTTGCCTGTGGGTTTCGGCGCATCGCGTAAAGTTGGCGGTGTAACAATCACAACGGTGCCCGCGGTACATCCCAATGGAGTCGACTGGGGCATGATCGAAGGGCTCGGGAAACAGGAGGTGATCGTAAAGGGAAAAGTGGAAAAAGTGGAACTCGTGAAACTACTATCCGCCGCCGGGCTGACCGCCTATGTCGGACCCGCAACGGGTTATGTGCTTATTTTTTCCAACGGCTTGGCCGTGTATTTGTCCGGGGATACCGGTATTACCGCGGAGCAGGATACAGTGGTTCGCCAATACTATGGGGCGAAATTGGTCGTGATGAATATCGGCGACAAATACACCACCGGACCGAATGAAGCCGCCTGGGTCATCAACGAATTGATCAAACCGGTTAGCGTGATCGCGTCTCATGCGAACGAAGCCGCCACAAAAAAAGGCAAAGTCATTCCCGGTACCAAAACCGATAGCTTTATCAAGGCAACCAAAAATGCGTTGGTCCTTGTACCGTTAAGTGGGACCACCATGGAGTTCGACGGTGTCGGAAATTGCGTGGCCGGTTGTTAACCTGTTTCAGCCCTCATCTAATCACAATTACTAACAAGTCATCATGCATTGGCAACAACGACGCGGTCATTCACAGAGTTTTTTCTAGAAATTTTTTCGCCAAAATTGGGGAAAGGAAAGAGGGGATACTACATTGATAGAGGAGTGGATCAGTTCCAGACTAGTGCGCCCCCTATCTTAAATAAGTCTAGAGACGTATGCAGAGTTCAGCTGAGCGCTGATTTATCCCTCTAGTCCAATATGGTCTTATGCCATCCTATTGAATCTAGCATTTTATGGGGCAATTTTGGGGGCAACACCTAAACATAGAAAGGCACAGAGTATTTGTTAATAAGCCTTCCAGCTTATTATTCGATTCCCGCCTCCGCTAAGTCA
>SMXG01000081.1 GCA_004356775.1 Betaproteobacteria bacterium
GAGGATATTAACGACAACGAGGCATTACGACGTTTCGTACGAGCAGTGCAACAAGTAGCACCTCAGGCTACAGGGGCTCCGATGGTGAGTCTGGAAGCGGGCGAAGCCGTAGTACAAGCCTTCATACAAGCTTTCACACTAGCGTTAGTAGGGATTGTAATATCGCTCCTAGTATTATTGCGCAGCGTGAAGTACACACTACTGGTGATGATTCCACTATTGTTGTCTAGTATCTTTACTGGTATTTTCACCGTCTTGCTGAATCTACCGTTTAACTTTGCAAATATTATTGCCTTGCCGCTGTTACTTGGTATTGGAATTGACAGTGGCCTGCACATGGTTCATCGAAGTCGCAATGATAAGCTCGCGAGTGAAACTCTGATCCGCACTAGTACAGTGCGAGCTGTCTTTTACAGCGCTCTGACTTCATTGGTCGCCTTTTCGAGCCTAATGTTCTCCTCACACCAGGGCACCGCTAGCATGGGGATACTACTCACCGTGGGGCTGATTTTTACTCTTATCTGTACCCTTGTTATATTGCCAGTACTGTTACGAATTTCAACACAGGAACTAAAGCTTTGAGCCACAGTTACTCTCTCGTTACTGGTGGCGGCGGGTTCATCGGCTCGCATCTGGTAAAACAATTACTGGAGCAAGGTGAAACAGTCAGAGTATTGGAACTGCCGGATGTCCAGCTTTCGTCTAAGGTAGAGGTGGTGCGTGGCTCAATCTGTGATGTAAGTACGGAGCAAAAGCAGTCCTAAGCAGAGGAAAATCATGTACCAATTTTGATTCTTTGTCTGTACATTACAACTCAAAACGAATTACCATATTGCAAATAGAAAATAGGAGTGACTGAATCCCGATCATGAAACCTAACTATCTAGCTGCCTTTTTGTTGCTACTTTTTGCTGTACAGTCTGTGGGCTGTGCCACCGTGCCTCAAGAGGGCCAAAGTGACACGCCCTCGAATAAGGATGCAAAGTCCATAAACCATCAAGCGGTTACACCATCGGATGAGGATGCCAGTTCAATTGACCCCTATGAAAACGTCAATCGTCCATTATACAATTTCACTAAGTCTGTTGATCGCAATGTTTTGGAACCGGTTGCCGACTCCTATATAAAACATGTTCCCCTCCCTGTTCAGCACTCTGTCGGAAATTTTTATGACAACCTTGCATACCCGAACGTGATTCTGAACGGTTTTCTGCAGGGTAAGATGCTTCAAGGGACTAAAGACACTCTGCGCTTCGTTCTAAATTCTACAATTGGCCTGGCTGGACTCTTTGATGTGGCAACACCCATGGGTTTGCAAAAACACGATGAAGATTTTGGACAAACACTTGGAGTTTGGGGTGTTGACAACAAATCTTATATGTATCTCCCTATTCTTGGACCTAGCAGTAATCGTGACGTGTGGGGCCTACCTGTCACCATAGCCTCAAACGTGCTATTTTATGCAGCGTTTGTGATCGGCGCCCCAATAACTGTTCCCTTAGGTATTTTGGCAGTAATTGATAAACGTGCGCGGCATGCAGAAGACCTGCGCGTTGTTGACCAAGCAGCGCTAGACCCTTATTTGTTCGTGCGTGAAGCTTATTGGCAGCAGCGCAAGCATCTTGTTTTTGATGGTAATCCGCCACCTGAAATCTACGACAACATCTTTGAAAATGATCTATCGGGTATCTCTGAAATCAATCTCTACACTGAGCCTTGTTTAGGAACACCTTTACAACATACATCTATTACGCAGCAAAGTTGGCATCCACCTTTTATACCAGAAGAAAATGATAACAAGCAAGAAAAATTCAGTAGCCATAGCGAAAAAGATTGTTCACACTTCGTTCACGAGGCCAAGAAACGTGACCAAAATATTCTTAGCCAAACCGGTGACTCTCATCTTGAATCTGAGTGACTCTGAAGGTGAACTACCGCCTGAATCTACTCAACCCAGCTCATTAGACGAAAATAAATGAAGGGCCTCGATACCCTTACCGGTGTAGTTCGGGAAGATACAAACTTTTCCCATACAAACGAGATTTCCTCTGTCCACCAACGATCGTCTAATCGAGACATAGCAAGGCTGGAAGATGCGTTGACAGCAGCGCGTACAGCTTTACTATCTTTGCAAAAAGAAGATGGCCACTGGTGTTTTCCCTTGGAGGCAGACTGTACAATTCCAGCCGAATACGTGCTGATGATGCACTTTATGGACGATGTAGATGTAGATCTTGAAACAAAGCTAGCTCGGTTTATTCGTAAGAAGCAGGATCCAAAACATGGTGGTTGGCCGTTGTATTATGGTGGTCATTTTGATCTGAGTTGCACCGCCAAAGCCTACTATGCATTAAAGCTAGTTGGCGATTCTCCAGATGCTCCTCATATGGTTGTTGCTCGCACAGCTATCTTGGAACACGGTGGTGCTGCACGAGCTAACGTGTTCACTCGAATACTGTTCGCAATGTACGGTCAACTCCCTTGGCGTGGTGTACCATTTATGCCGGTAGAAATTATATTGTTACCGAAGTGGTTTCCATTCCATCTGAGCAAGATTGCTTATTGGTCACGTACTGTGACGGTTCCGTTGACAATCTTGTGTAGCCTAAGAGCACATGCTATCAATCCACGTAAAATTAGCATTCGTGAGTTGTTTACCGTTGACCCTGAGGAAGAACGTAATTATTTCCTACTACGTACTCCTCTTAATCGTTTATTCTTATTCATCGAGCGTACTGCTTTAATATTCGAACCACTCATTCCAAAATCTCTACGCCGCGTTGCGCTACACCGTGCGGAGTGCTGGATAGTAGAGCGACTTAACGGAGAATGTGGTCTGGGTGCAATTTTTCCCGCTATGGTAAATGCCAATGAGGCACTTGCACTGCTAGGATACCCTTACGAACATCCTTACCGGAAACAATGTCGCCAAGCACTTTTGGGATTGTTGGTGGATGAAGGCGAGCAAGTTTGGTGTCAACCGTGCACATCACCTGTGTGGGACACTGTCCTTGCAATCCTATCCTTACAGGAAGACATCGGTGCAGATCAAAAGCCGATCCGGGATGCTCTTGACTGGCTAGTACCCCTCCAGATACATGACGCACCTGCTGACTGGCAAGAAGAAAATCCAAGGCTAGCTGGAGGTGGCTGGGCTTTTCAGTACACCAACCCACACTACCCCGATTTAGACGATACAGCAGCAATTGGCTGGGCAATGCACCAAGCAGATCCTCAAGCTTATCGTGAAAGCTTAGCATGTGCGGCAAGTTGGCTTAGCGGCATGCAATCCAGAAACGGTGGTTATGCAGCTTTCGACGTGAACAATACTTATTATTACCTCAACGAAATTCCATTTGCTGATCACGGCGCGATGCTTGATCCGCCCACAAGTGACGTCACTGCTCGTTGTACAGGATTTCTAGCCCTATACGGAAAACCTGAGCAACAAAATTCCATGAAACAAGGATTAGCTTATTTGTTCAATGAGCAGGAACCCAGTGGTGCTTGGTTTGGTCGCTGGGGAAGCAATTATATTTATGGTACCTGGTCAGTGCTAGAAGCTTTCCGATTGGCAAAAGTGGATACCAATCATGCATCTATCAATCGTGCTGTACAGTGGTTAAAGTCCGTTCAACGCGAGGATGGAGGGTGGGGAGAAAACAACGATACTTATTTTGAACCACAACTAGCTGGGCAATTTGAGACAAGTACCTCGTTTCAAACCGCTTGGGCTTTGCTTGGTCTGATGGCAGCGGGAGAAACACAGAGTCAAGAAGTACGCAAGGGAATCGAGTTCCTTCTATACAGTCAGGACAACGATGGCCTGTGGGATGATCCATGGTTCACGGCACCAGGGTTCCCGCGGGTTTTCTACTTAAAATATCATGGATACTCAAAGTATTTCCCGCTGTGGGCTCTAGCAAGATACCAAGCGTTTATCCAAAGGGATCTTGTTTGAATTTGGTGGGCATTGTCGCAGCCATGCGAGTTGAAGCCCGCTGTATTACTACGCGCCACTTGCCCCTCGGTAACATGGTAAATCTGGGAAAAAATACAGCGATATGGCTCTGTGGAATGGGCGAAGAAGCTGCTCGAAGGGCAGCAATAGGATTGCAAGCAGGAGGAGCAACCACTCTAATTAGCTTCGGAATTGCGGGAGCACTAGACCCAATCCTACGTCCAGGAGACTTGGTGCTACCTGAGTCGATTTATGCAGGGCGTTCACTACCTGTATCCTTAGGCTGGAGAGCTCGAATACAACAATGCTTACCCTCTCACCTACGTGTTATCGGTGGTATATTAGCCGCAAGTCACCAGGTGCTCACTTCGGTGGCTGAAAAACGTGAGCTGGCAAAATCGACCGGGGCTTGCGCGGTAGATCTAGAAAGTGGTGCAGTGGCTGAGGTAGCTGCAAATTCTGGTGTACCATTCCTTGCGATACGTGCGATTGCAGACACTGTGGAATTCTCACCACCTTCAGCCTTGCTCGATGCGGTACACCCCGACGGCGGTGCCAAACTAGCTCGAATACTATCTTTACTGCTACAGCGGTCCGTGACCTTGAGTACATTGCTGCGCCTTGCGGCAGAGTTACGTTCTGCACGCTCCACCCTGTCGACAGTGGTGTTGTATGCAGGTATGGAGCTAGGGATCCAACTCCATCAAGATACAACCGTGCATTAGACTAGCAATAGGTGGTAAATATGGAACTTGTAAAATTAAGAGAGCTGAATGCCGACATCACTACCACTGAAGCCGAATTTGATTATCGCATCCGAGGCGATCAAATCAAGTTTGGCCGAGACGAATCCCCCGCACTAATCTACCCATACATATCGGAGTAATTCAGCAGTTGTAAGAATAGAGCTCCGCTTGAAAAATTTTAATCGCCTTTTTGGTTCCTGTACTTGCGCCGATCCGTTCAGTCGATCAGCGCCAGTTCAAACAAGTCGCGGTTCTGCACTAATTGATTAGGTAGTTTCTCACCAATTTTCTCGAACCATTCTTTGTGCAGGATCAACTCTTGCTTCCAAGCGTCCGCATCTACTTGATTCAGTTTATCAAACTCAGCCTCGTTAATTTCTGCTCCAGACCAGTCGATATCCTCAAAGCGCGGCATCCAACCCAAAGCGGTTTTGTGAGCTGGAACGCGATTCTTTACGCGATCTATGATCCACTTCAACACGCGCATGTTGTCACTAAATCCGGGCCACATGAACTCGCCCTTCTCGTTCAGGCGGAACCAGTTAACACAGAAAATTTTCGGAACCTGTTTAATCACTTTACCCATCTTCAGCCAGTGATTGAAATAGTCGCCCATGTGGTAGCCACAGAATGGCAACATGGCGAAAGGATCGCGTCGTACTACGCCCTGCTCGCCGAAAGCAGCGGCGGTAGTCTCGGAACCCAGTGTAGAAGCCATGTAGACACCAAGGTTCCAGTCGAATGCCTCATAAACTAACGGCACCGTGGTGGCACGACGACCACCGAAGATAAAAGCAGAAATAGGTACACCTTCCGGACTTTCCCAAGCGGCATCAATAGACGGGCACTGGCTGGCTGGAGCTGTGAAGCGCGAATTAGGATGGGCTGCCTTACGACCTGCCTTACCGTCTTCGGGAGTCCAGTCCTTGCCTTGCCAATCGATTAGATGTGCTGGAGGCTCCTTAGTCAGGCCTTCCCACCAGACGTCGCCGTCATCAGTCAGAGCAACGTTGGTAAAAATGACATTTTCCTTCAAGGTTGCTAGGGCGTTAGGGTTAGTTTTTTCGGAAGTGCCCGGGGCAACACCAAAGAAACCTGCTTCTGGATTGATGGCATAGAGCCGGCCATCTTTTCCAGGTTTGATCCAAGCTATGTCATCACCCACTGTGGTAACCTTCCAGTTGTCAAAAGACTTTGGTGGGATCAGCATAGCAAGATTAGTTTTACCACAGGCAGAAGGAAAAGCTGCAGCCACGTAACTCTTGTCTCCAGTAGGCGACTCGAGTCCAAGGATCAACATATGTTCAGCTAGCCAACCCTCATCACGCGCCATAGTAGAAGCGATACGCAGAGCGAAACACTTTTTGCCGAGTAGCGCGTTGCCACCGTATCCGGAACCGTAGGACCAAATCTCGCGTGTTTCCGGGAAGTGTACGATGTATTTGACGGTCGCGTTGCAGGGCCACTTAACATCTTGATCACCCGGCTTCAGGGGAGCACCAATACTGTGCAGACAGGGCACGAATTCGCCATTTGTGCGAAGCACGTCGTACACCGCTTTGCCCATACGTGTCATGATGCGCATGTTGACTACCACGTAAGGCGAATCAGTAATTTCTACGCCAATTTGTGCTATAGGTGAGCCGAGTGGTCCCATACTGAATGGAACCACATACAAAGTACGGCCGTGCATTGATCCATTAAACAGGCCTGTAAGTGTCTCACGCATCTTCTTTGGGTCTTCCCAGTTGTTAGTAGGACCAGCGTCATCAATTTGTGTAGAGCAAATGTAAGTACGATCCTCTACTCTTGCCACGTCGGATGGATCAGAGCAGGCCAGGAAAGAATTAGGACGCTTGGCCGAGTTAAGTTTGACGAAAGTGCCAGCATCGACCATTTTGGAGCACAGCTGGTCGTACTCTTCCTGTGAACCATCACACCAGACAACATGGTCGGGTTCTGTCAGGGTGGCAATTTCGGCAACCCATTCCTTCAACTTCGAATGTTTTATGTAATCTGGTGCTGCGATGTTGATGCTCATTAATTAAGTCTCCATGCCATGGTTATTATAATTACCTACCTTTTGTTTCTGTTCAGCCGCTCCATTTTCGCTGTGTAACGGCTGTTTTCACGGATGCCATCAGACTCTTCCTTTCTTATGTTCAGACTACAAGCTAAAGTACCTTCTTTATCGCCTTTTTTCTCAAGAGCAAACGCCGTATACTAACACGGATATAAATCTTCTTGCCATTGAACCACAAATGCGCCATTGAACCACAAATGCTCTTCTATACTAAAACACGGAGCAAAACAGCATAAAAATAAAATGAAGGAATTATGAAAAGTTACACCTTTATGCTAAGGGGCTAACTTTGACAATTATCAAATATGAATATGAGAAAAACAGATGAGATTTAGAAAACGTAACCCAAGCTACTGTATTTGATGGGGTGGCTGA
>SMXG01000082.1 GCA_004356775.1 Betaproteobacteria bacterium
CATCCATTTTACTAGAAATGGGATTCTTCAACATCACTGGTGTTGTATTATTCGCAAGATTTTTCTCCCACGAGGCGTCTACAAATGCGTAATTAATAACTTCCTGGTAATCACGTGCTACAAAGATTCTTCGGAGTTGCACTGGTGTGTGCACTGTCTCAGGCTCGGGCAGTATATTCAAACTTACACGTGGTAAGTTGGCTGGAATGTGATCATATCCATAAATACGCGCAATTTCTTCGATTAAATCTTCTTCAATAACTAAATCAAAACGATATGTTGGTGGTGTCACATGAAATATTTCTTTGTTAATAGAAAAATCGAATTGCAAGCGCTGCAACAATTCAGCCATCTTATTTTTATTAAGATTAATGCCCAGTATACGTTGTACTCGTTCCTTTCGCAGGAGAATAGGGTTACGTTGAGGTAATTTTCCCTTTACTTCAGTAATTGGCCCTGCATGGCCACCACAGATATCGAGTATCAGACTTGTGGCTCTTTCCATTACGCTGCGTGTGTTTGCAAAATCTACACCACGTTCGAAGCGGTAGGCAGAATCTGAATTGATTCCAAGTTGAAGAGACTTTCCGGCTATTACTCTAGGGCTGAAAAATGCGCTTTCAAGGAACAGATCGGTAGCACCTTGTGCCACCCTGCTTTCACTTCCACCCATAATACCCGCCAATGCTAGGGGATTAACTTCATCGGCGATTAGTAACATATTAGATTGCAGTGCAATGTTTTCGCCATTTAACAATTGCAGTTTTTCACCTGAATTAGCGTAGCGTACATGAACAACGCCCGAAAGCGCTCCAGTAATTTTTGCAAGATTGAAAGCGTGCATTGGCTGTCCAGTTTCTAGCATCACGTAATTAGTCACGTCCACCACCGCGTTGATTGTGCGTATTCCACTTCGTTCTAGACGTCGAGTAATCCATGTTGGCGTAGGCACTTCGAGATGCATGTTACGGATTACTCTACCGCAATAAAGCGGACATGCATCTGGCTCATCCACGTGCACAGTCAAGGCATCATTGATCTCACTTTTGACTAGCTTAATTTCAAGCGGGTTAAGTTTTGCAGAAGAAATTACTGCTACTTCTCTCGCCACACCTGTCAGTCCCAAGCAATCAGCACGATTAGGAGTTACCTTTAGCGTAAAGAGTTTGTCGTCAAGTTCATAGTAATCTCGAAAATCTTCTCCCGTTGGTGCGTCACTGGGGAGCAGTAACAGGCCCTCTGCTGCTTCGTCTATACCTAGTTCCTTGGTTGAACATAACATGCCAAATGATTCCACCCCACGTACTCTAGCTTGTTTAATGTTCATAAATGGCAGTTGCGCACCGATCAAGGCACACGGGACCTTCACCCCGACGCGAATGTTAGCAGCACCACAAACAATTTGTAGGGACTCATTATTATTTATAGCTTTACCTACATTTACCTGGCATACATTAAGGCGATCTGTGCTTGGGTGTTTCTTTATTGACATCACTTTAGCTACTACTACCCTATTAAATTTTGGCGCTGCAGACTCAATAGCTTCCACCTCCAGACCAGCCATAGTCAGCGAATGCGCTAGCTCGCTACTTGAAAGCGGAGGGTTAACTAAAGTGCGAAGCCAGCTCTCAGGAAATTTCATAGTGATCTACTATTATTGCAGAAGACGCAATTGATAATCTCAATTAAACTGTTTTAAGAACCGTAAATCATTTTCAAAAAACATTCGTATATCGTTTACCCCATACCTCAGCATCGCTAAACGTTCTACACCCAACCCGAAGGCAAAGCCGATGTATTTTTCACTATCTATGTTGACATATTTCAGGACTTTGGGGTGCACCATGCCACAACCCAGTATTTCCAGCCATCCGGTGTAACTGCATATTCTGCAACCTTTGTTGTTGCACATAACACAGCTAATATCCATTTCAGCCGATGGCTCAGTAAATGGAAAGAACGAAGGGCGGAAGCGTGTTGATAGTTCCTCATGTTCTGAAAATTGTTTTATAAAATCCACTAATACGCCTTTTAGAGCTGAAAAATTGACATTTTCGTCTACCCATAAACCTTCTACCTGATGGAACATAGGTGTATGGGTTACATCAGAATCACATCGGTATACCCGCCCTGGTGCTATTATCTTGATTGGTGGACGCTTACTTTGCATGTAACGGATTTGAACTGGTGATGTATGAGTGCGCAGCAAATGCTCATTTTTTCCATCATCGATATAGAATGTGTCATGCACCGCTCGTGCTGGGTGATTTTTTGGGATGTTAAGCGCAGTAAAATTGTAGAAATCAGTTTCGATTTCAGGACCTGAGACTACGGTAAATCCAATTGAACGGAATAACGATTCAATACGTTCCAGTGTTCGTGTCACTGGATGCAAGCCACCCATTCCCAGGCCACGTCCCGATAGAGATACGTCAAGTGCTTCTCTAGTCAATTGTGCTTCCATTTTTTTGGACAGAATCGTCTCACGACGGAAATCAATCGTCTTTTCTAATGCTTTCTTCAACTTGTTGATGTGGCCACCCATGGCAGGTCGTTCTTCCGGGGAAAGTTTTCCCAACCCCCTCAGCATTTCAGTTAGCACGCCTCTTTTGCCAAGATAGTGCGCCTTTGCCTGTTCAAGCTCAGTAGTGTTATCTATGCTATCGAACAGGCTTATGGCTTCATTGAGAAGATTTTCTAGGTTATTCATGGGAACACAATGTAGGACGGGCTACCTAACTGCACAAGAAAAAAAGAAGGCCAAGGCGCTTTATACCCTAAGCCTCCTTATCGTTTCTTTCGTTTCGGCCAACTATGTAGCGAGGCTGGTTTTGGCTTGTTCAACTAATTTCACGAAGGTTGGCTTGTCAAAGACAGCGATATCAGCCAGCACTTTGCGATCCACTTCAATTGTAGCTTTCTTCAGCCCATTCATGAAGACGCTGTAGGGTAACCCGCATTCGCGCGCAGCAGCATTAATGCGAGCGATCCAAAGGACACGGAATTGACGTTTCTTCTGACGACGGTCACGGTACGCATACTGCCCTGCTTTCATTACCGCTTGCTTGGCAACACGATAAACGTTTTTGCGGCGCCCTCGGTATCCCTTGGATAGATTCAACACCTTCTTATGACGGGCATGAGCCGTTACACCACGATTCACTCTAGGCATGATTGTTTTTCCTTAGGCGTAGGGCATCATAACGCGCACAGACGCTACGTTACTATGATGAACTTCGGTAGTCCCCCTTAACTGGCGCTTACTCTTGGTAGTTTTTTTCGTGAGGATATGGCGTTTAAATGCATGCGATCGCTTGATACTACCGCCAGCCCTTACTTTAAAGCGCTTGGCGGCACCACGCTTGGTCTTCATTTTGGGCATGACATAATTCCTGTTTTTTAGTATGACGCTAGGTGTTTCCTAACTGGAAAGCTTTTATAACCTATGCATCACTTGGTTTTTGTCACTAATATATAAATATAGTCTTTACTAGACATGCCACTATCTATAACTATATACGCTCTAACAAACTAACTTTCAGTGCTCCGCGAGTTCAATTTTAAAGCTTCTCAGTCCTTGTCTTAGTTTCAATCGTAAAATTCGTTTCCAAATCCTTTGTATCCTGCGTTGTGTCGCTGTTTTCCTCAGCCGCATTTGGTTTAATTTCTCCCGGTTTAATTTCTTTGGGCTTGACTGCCTTCACCTCCTTTTTCTTAGGTGATAGAATCATTACCAGTTGTCGTCCTTCCATTCTTGGAAACTGCTCTACTGTTGCATAAGTTTCCAAGTCGTTTCTTACTCGCTCCAATAGACGTACACCGAATTCCTGATGCGCCATTTCCCGTCCGCGGAAACGAAGCGTAACTTTAGCTTTATCTCCTTCGGCCAAGAAGTTAATCAAGTTTCGCAGCTTGATATTGTAGTCACCGTCGCCTGTATTGGGACGGAATTTTACTTCTTTGATTTGGATTTGTTTTTGCTTGAGCTTAGCCTCGTGTTTTTTCTTGCTTTCTTGATAACGGAATTTTCCATAATCCATTAAACGGCATACTGGAGGCTGGGCGGTAGGGGCAATTTCAACCAAATCTATCTCAGCCTCTTCTGCCAAAGATGTAGCGATTTCCAGAGTAACGATACCTATCTGTTCTCCTTCCACGCCGATTAACCGCACTTCCTGCGCATTAATCTCATAATTGACACGTGCCTCTTTTCCCCGATCTATAGTAGTTCCCCAAGTTTGTTAAATGAATTAAGCTGCAGCAATCTTTGTGGATATCTCTACTTTAAGGCGTTTAATCAATACCTGCAGAGACATTTGGCCAAGATCAGAACCAGATCGCGTACGCACGGCAACCGTTTGAGTTGCTACTTCTTTGGAGCCTACTATGATCTGGTAGGGCAGCTTTTGTAAACTATGTTCTCTTATTTTATAGGGTATTTTTTCATTTCTCAAGTCCGCATGTGCTCGGATGCCGCTGCGTTTGAGTTCGTTAGTTATTTTTTTGGCGTAATCTGCTTGTCCTTCAGAGATGTTCAGTACCACTACCTGATTCGGTGAAAGCCACAAGGGAAATGCTCCAGCATGGTTCTCTATGAGAATGCCTATGAAGCGTTCCAATGATCCTAAAATTGCACGGTGCAGCATTACTGGCACCTGGCGTGTATTATCCTCGGCAACAAACTCAGCTCCCAATCTTTCTGGCATAGAGAAATCAAGCTGAAGTGTGCCACATTGCCACACTCTACCGATACTATCTCTGAGAGAAAAATCTATTTTTGGTCCGTAAAATGCACCTTCACCTGACTGTAATTCCCAGATGAGGTTCTTGTGGCGCAATGCTAATTCCAGAGCAGTTTCTGCCTTGTCCCATTGCTCCTCCGAGCCAACACGCATTTGTGGGCGTGTTGATAGCTTCACCAGAATTTCATTAAAGCCGAAGTCAGTGTAAACTTTCTGTAACAAGTCAATAAAATTCACTACTTCATCCTGCACCTGAGCTTCTGTGCAAAAAATGTGCGCATCGTCTTGGGTGAATGTCCGTACCCGCATGATACCGTGCAACGCGCCAGAGGGCTCGTTACGATGACACGAACCAAATTCTGCTAGCCGCAATGGTAAATCACGATAGCTTTTTAATCCTTGGTTAAACACTTGGATATGGCCAGGGCAATTCATTGGCTTAATCGCAAAATCCCGTTCTTCCGAATGTGTAATGAACATATTCTCACGAAAATTTTCCCAATGTCCAGAACGTTCCCATAAGGTCTTGTCAAGTATCTGTGGCGTACGAATTTCTTGATAGGCGTTATCTTGGAGTATTTCCCGCATATATTGCTCCACTTGCTGCCAGATAATCCAACCTTTGGGATGCCAGAATACCATGCCCGGCGCCTCTTCCTGAATATGAAATAAATCCAATTGCTTGCCAAGCTTGCGGTGATCTCTCTTTTCGGCTTCTTCAAGACGGAGAAGATAAGCATCCTGATCTTCCTTTCTAATCCAGGCCGTTCCATAAATTCTCTGTAGCATTTCATTGTGCGAATTTCCTTGCCAATAAGCGCCCGCCACTTTCATCAACTTAAATATCTTAAGTCTAGAAGTGGTGGGCACATGCGGACCTCGGCACAGATCAGTAAAATTTCCCTGAGAATAAAGCGACACATTCTCATCTCCCGGAATAGCTTCGATGATCTGTACTTTATAGTGCTCACTCTGGTTCTTAAAAAATTTGATTGCCTCAGAACGTTCCCATACCTTGCGTTCTACTTTCAAATTGCGCTTACTAATTTCAGTCATACGCTTCTCGATCGCTATCAGGTCTTCCAGTGTGAAGGGGCGCTTGTAAGAAAAATCGTAGTAAAACCCGTTCTCAATTACTGGTCCGATAGTAACCTGCGCCTCGGGAAATAGTTCCTTTACTGCATGTGCCAACAGATGTGCGCTAGAATGACGAATGATTTCCAACCCTTCCACATCTTTTTCAGTCACGATAGCAAGATCGCTATCGACTTCGATGCGCTCGGACATATCGACCAATTTACCATTTACTTTGCCCGCTAACGCTGCACGTGCTAGCCCGGTACCAATCGACGCTGCGACTTCCATCACCGTCACTGGCTGATCAAATTTACGTTCCGAACCATCCGGTAAACGAATAACTGTCACAGTTTATTCCTTTGATAAAGAAATAGAGAAAATTATACCAGCGAATACAATTTTTAATGCTGCTTTCGACTAAGTTGCATAGCATCTGACTAAGAACCATCGTCTAGAATTGAAGCGTATTATTTTGGAAGGAGAAATCACGTCGCCCAATATTGTGTGCATTTCTTTTAGCTGAAATTGCTTTATACATGTTTCATTTTTCATATAATAAGAATGGAAATTTAGGATTCTTTTACACTAAGACGGAAGATTGCGTACCTACAACATGACAGCTTTTGTTTTCTTTAAGTCTAAGTTTGTACCAGTCAATACTAGGTATCGGAACGATCTTTAACATATTGTTTTGTAATTTCTATGTTCCTGTAAGGG
>SMXG01000083.1 GCA_004356775.1 Betaproteobacteria bacterium
AAACTAACACGCAAGAAGCTGCTGAGCAGAGTATGCAAAATCGACAGAACCCGCAATCAGATCAGACAGCATTGGACACAGATAAAACTAACACGCAAGAAGCTGCTGAGCAGAGTATGCAAAATCGACAGAACCCGCAATCAGATCAGACAGCATTGGACACAGATAAAACTAACACGCAAGAAGCTGCTGAGCAGAGTACGGGAAAACCAGCTGCAGAAATTATGCCTAGTCTGGAAGAATTACTGAAGAAGGCTGAGCTTGACGCCGCTGAACATCATGATGCCTGGCTACGCGCCAAGGCTGATTCAGAAAACATACGAAAACGCGCTCAAATCGACATTGTTAACGCACATAAATATGCCATCGAAAATTTCTCCACTGAACTGCTGACAGTGATGGACAGCCTAGAAGCTGCGCTAGCGGTTGAAGATGCAACAGTAGAGAATTTCAAGAATGGAATGGAACTTACACTCAAGCAACTTACCGCTGCTTTTGATAAATTTAACATTAAGGCGATCAATCCAAACGAGGAGAAATTTGACCCTCATCAGCACGAAGCCATGAGCACGGTAGATTCCGACCTTATTCCTAACACTGTGGTGCATGTAATACAAAAAGGCTACATTCTGAATGACCGGGTAATCCGCCCAGCATTAGTAACAGTTTCAAAAGACAAAAATACTTGAAATCCATGGCTGAGTCCGCATATAAATAAAGTCTATAGCTATACGGTATTAACCCTAAAAGGATTGAATTATGGCAAAAACTATTGGCATTGATCTCGGCACTACCAACTCGTGCGTGTCCGTCATGGAGAATGGCAAGCCTAAGGTAATAGAAAACTCCGAAGGGACGCGCACCACTCCTTCCGTCGTCGCCTATGCGGAAGACGGTGAAATTTTGGTGGGTGCTTCTGCCAAACGTCAGGCGGTTACAAACCCAAAGAACACCATATTCGCGGTAAAACGGTTGATTGGTCGTCGCTTCAACGAAGAAATGGTGCAAAGAGACATAAAAATGGTGCCTTACAACATCATCAAGGCTGACAATAATGATGCTTGGGTGGAAGTACGTGACAAGAAAATTGCCCCACCAGAAATATCGGCACAAGTGCTAAAAAAAATGAAGAAGACTGCTGAAGACTATCTAGGTGAGCCAGTGATCGAGGCAGTTATCACCGTTCCCGCTTACTTTAACGACTCACAACGTCAAGCAACTAAAGATGCAGGACGCATAGCTGGGTTAGAAGTCAAACGTATCATAAATGAGCCAACTGCAGCGGCCCTGGCATTTGGCATGGATAAAAAAGAGGGAAACCGCACAGTGGCGGTATATGACCTGGGCGGCGGTACCTTCGATATCTCCATTATCGAAATTGCACAAGTAGAGGGCGAACACCAATTTGAAGTACTGGCAACCAACGGTGATACTTTTCTTGGCGGTGAGGATTTTGATTTTCGTGTAATCGAATATCTTATTGCTGAATTTAAAAAAGAAAGCGGTATTGATCTAAAAAAGGATATGCTTGCGCTGCAACGTCTGAAAGATGCGGCAGAGAAAGCCAAAATTGAGCTATCTTCCAGCCAACAAACTGAAGTCAACCTACCCTACATTACAGCAGATGCATCTGGCCCTAAGCATCTAGCAGTCAGAATCACTCGCGCTAAACTGGAAAGCCTAGTTGAAGAACTGATCGAGCGCACCACTGAACCTTGCCGTATAGCCATCAAGGATTCGGGGATAAAAACTACTGACATTCATGACATCATTCTGGTGGGAGGGCAAACCCGTATGCCCAAGGTGCAGGATAAGGTTAGGGAGATTTTTGGTAAAGATGCACGTAAGGATGTAAATCCAGATGAAGCGGTTGCGGTAGGTGCCGCCATTCAGGCAGGCGTATTGCAAGGTGAAGTGAAAGACGTACTGCTGCTAGACGTTACTCCACTATCGTTAGGCATCGAAACCATGGGTGGTGTGATGACCAAGCTTATTCAGAAAAATACCACTATTCCAACCAAGACACATCAGGTGTTCTCCACTGCTGAAGACAATCAATCTGCGGTGACAATTCATGTCTTACAAGGTGAACGGGAAATAACATCTGGAAATAAAAGCTTAGGGCAATTCAACCTGAGTGATATTCCCCCAGCGCCACGAGGTATACCGCAAATTGAGGTGGCATTCGACATTGACGCTAACGGTATTCTGCACGTATCGGCAAAGGATAAGGCGACTGGAAAAGAAAACAAGATCAAGATCCAGGCAAGCTCTGGCTTATCAGATGAGGAAGTGCAACGCATGGTAAAAGACGCGGAAGCCCATGCCGAGGAAGACCATAAGGCACTGGAACTTGTCACTGCCCGCAATCAATGCGATGCAATAATTCATTCTGTAAGTAAAACACTAAAAGAACATGGGGACAAACTCGATGATGATGAGAAATCTAAAGTCGAGACTGCGCTGAAAGATGCTGAGGAGGCACTAAAATCGGATAGCAAGGACACCATTGATGCAAAAACCCAAGTGCTAACGGAAGCTTCTCATAAGCTTACGGAAAAAATATACGCCCAGGAGAAAGCACAGCAGACCCAGACCGGTGCAGAGTCACCACCAACAAATAGTGGCGATGGCGAAAACCCGGTAGAAGGTGAAGTTGTGGATGCCGAGTTTGAGGAAGTGAAAGACAAAAAATAAACTGACACTTGGTCACCAAAACGCAGAGACGTGGAGAAATGTTATTGCAGTTCTCTTGTATGCTCTGCGTTTTGGCATTTATCAAAAAACAAATGGCGAGAGTTGGCTTCTTTCTTTCCCTGTTCTATGGAAGGAAGGAAGGGCTTCTAAGTAGGAATACATTTGGCGGTATTATTTGTGCTATGGCAGTGAAAAAGTCTATATGAGCAAACGCGACTACTATGAAGTGCTGGGCATTAACCGTGTCGCCAGCGATGATGAAATCAAAAAAAACTATCGCAAACTGGCGATGGAGCATCATCCGGACCGTAATCCAGACAATCCTAAATCGGAAGAACGCTTCAAAGAGGCCAAAGAAGCCTACGAAATACTCTCGGATCCTAACAAGCGAGCGACCTATGATCTACATGGTCATGCTGGAGTGGATCCTAGCATGGCGGGAGTAGGCGATTCCCAGGGATTTTCTGATACATTCGGCGATATCTTTGGCGATATATTTGGTGGACACAGAGGAAGCTCCAACACCTATCGTGGTGCAGATTTGCGCTATAACATGGAAATTTCGCTGGAGCAGGCAGCCCGTGGGTCCGAAATCAAAATTCGGATTCCTACCATTGGGACCTGTGAAACCTGCCATGGCAGTGGAGCTAAATCTGGTACTTCCCCGATTACCTGTCCTACCTGTAACGGCCATGGTCAAGTAAGAATGCAACAGGGATTTTTCTCAATCCAACAAACCTGTCCAAAATGCCATGGTAGTGGGAAATTTGTTGCAAGCCCCTGCGTTAAGTGTAGCGGTGCAGGACGTGTCAAGAAGCACAAAACATTGTCGGTGAAAATCCCAGCTGGCATAGATGAGAGCGACCGCATCCGTTTATCTGGAGAGGGAGAAGCAGGAGTCAACGGCGGCCCATCGGGGGATTTATATGTAGTTGTTAGTCTATTGTCGCATCCGGTGTTCCAACGTGATCATAATGACCTGCATTGTGAAATGCCAATTAGTTTCACTACTGCTGCGCTAGGTGGAGAAATAGAAATCCCTACGATTGATGGTTATGCAAAAATCAAGGTTCCGGCTGAAACTCAGAGCGGAAAAATTTTTCGCTTGCGCGGCAAAGGCATTAAAGGTGTACGTAGCCACGCCTATGGTGACCTTCTGTGCCATATGATGGTGGAAACACCAGTTAAACTAACTGCCCGCCAGAAAGAACTATTTCATGAGCTGGAAACCCTTAACCAGGAAGATAGCTCCCGCCATAGCCCCCGCAATAGATCCTGGATGAACAAGGTGCGAGAATTCTTTACAGAATGAGCTTGGCTTCCCTCATGGCTAAAACATCATATCAATACCTAGACTAATTAAACCCAATCCAACCCATTACCACTCGCCACGTATCAACTTCTCCGCCCAGAACAGACCAGAAACAGTTTTGTTATCCGTAATTTTTCCTGCCCCAACCCATCCAAGAGCCTCTGTCAGTGCGTAGTGTGAACACATCTAAATGCTCACCATCCTGGATATGCACCTTGGAAGTCGAGCCCCTCCACCAAGTAATACACCAATTTCTCGTTGGAATAACCAATGCAGGAATGTAAGGTCGTAAGGTAACTCCAGCTAGTTGCTATATAACCAGTTTCCTCCAACAGTTCGCGTTGCGCGCACAACAGAGGATCTACATCAGGATCTATTTTACCTGCGGGCAATTCGTAAAAATCCTGATGTAACGGATAGCGATGTTGACGCTCCAACACCAAATCACCATTATCAAGCAACGGAATGATAACCACCGCACCAGGATGAGTAACGTACTCACGTACCGATAGCTTGCCGTCAGGAATAACGACTCAACTTACACGTGCAACAGTTAGCCACCAAACACACACTGGTTGCTGAGTTGTCTTTTAGTAAGATTTCGAAGTGTTTTAGACATGAAATCACAGCTGGTAACCAAGAAAAGTTTGAGTCTATCAAATATTCATTAAACAGATTTTACGCTTTGTTGCAGGGTGTATAAAAAAACTAATAACTCGACATTGACATGGGAATCACCGCCACACAAGCTCTGCGCAATCCATGCACATTACTGAGATTAAAGACTAACTTCCCTAGTTTTCACCATACTCAAACTTTTTTCATACCAAACTTATACCACAGTAAAATTAGTACTGATATCAATTAGGATGAAATTGCACTTCAACCCCCCCCTTTCCAATTTCGTCAATCACACTTAAAATACTGTCCTATGCTGCTTGAATATCAAAGATATTCTGGACCTAATGAGTATTAAGTTATTTAAGATGATTAGTTATGGTGTCAGCTGTTCACGATGGAACGACCGTGTTACTGCACTCAATCACATTCGGCTCACTCGTGGCAGCAGATACGTTTCATTAAGAAGCCTCTTTGGGATAGATTTATTTGATCGATATAGTTTCTTCCTTGTAGCGTAGTACCCCTAACAAAAATCCACGTTAAGGAGACACAGGATGGCTTCAACGAATAAAATCTTCATCAGCTTCGCGCTAAGGGACGTCAGTCTGCGTGATCTTCTCGTAAAACAGATAAACAACGAAAAAACGCCTTACTCGTTCGTCGATATGCCTGTGAAGCAGTCGTGGGATCCAGCCTGGAAAGAAGACTGTCGATCAAAGATCAAAGGATGCGACGGCGTAATTGCCCTGATCACGAAGAACATTGTCAGGGCAGATGGCCAGCAGTGGGAGCTACGCTGTGCATATGATGACAGGGTACCCGTGCTGCTGCTGTACGGAAATTCAGAGAAACTACCAAACAAAATCCCCCCACCCATTGATGATAAAAATATCATAGATTGGACTTTGCCTAACATCAAAACATTTCTTGGCAGACTGTAAAACAATATTTAAAAATAGACCACTCAGTTAACCTAACACTCGAGAATAGGTCCTAAGCATTGTTGTCTTATGTAATGTGGAAAATTGTCGTACGACACGCTCCCCTCAACCTGATTTAATCTATGCATAATGATTACAACGCCGACTTGATATACTACAAAACAAGTGCATTGAATATCTACTATTGTTTTAATCTAAATTTATTCATCTCAGATTCATCCTAAATTCTCAATTAATTTAAATTCACCTTTATTAATTGAGAAATCTGTTATCGTTTATCACAAACAATCTACATGTAATTTTGTGTGATCTGTATGCAATCTCCTGTAAGCACTCTATTCATCTAATCGTTCAGGTAGCCTCAATGTTAACGCGATTCGTCTCTTTATATTCTTTCGAAAGTCACATTCTCATAATGGAACCAACCTTTGAAAAAAATATCACTTAATTCGCAGATTCTTATCGGTTTACTAGCAGGCATCTTTTTTGGACTGGGGTTCGCCATACTCGATAAAGAATCAGCGACATCACAAATTGGTTTATATATAGCTGAGTTGCTTGGGATGTTGTTCGTCGACTTGTTGAAGATGGTGATGATCCCACTGGTGTTCACTTCCATCGTCGTCGGAGTAGCAAATTTACGTACGCACCAGCAAATGCATCACGTGTGGAGGGCGACATTGGGCTTCTTTATATTGACAACAACGATGTCTATTATATTGGGGCTGACTGCTGCCAACCTGTTCCACCCGGGGAAAGGCCTGCAGTTACCAATGTTCCAGGACGCTATGCAAAGTTTCCAGGCTAAGCAAATGTCACTGCCTGAGTTCTTTATCCAGTTCCTGCACTCGCTGTTTCTAAATCCTGTAGCAGCTCTAGCTCAAAGTAACGTGCTGGCAGTAGTGATTTTTGCGCTGCTAATGGGTATTGCTTTAGTAATAGGGGGCGAACGTTACCATAATATCCATTTAATATTGCAAGAATTATTAGAGCTGATTTTGATGCTGGTGGGCTGGATTATGCGGTTAGCACCGATTTGTATCATGGCACTATTGATAAAGCTGGTAGCAACACAGGACGTATTTTTGCTTATGACACTAATCAAATTTATCAGCTTGGTAGTGGGCACCATCTTATTACATGGCTTGGTAGTGTTGCCACTGATTCTTTACTTAGTCACTGGCATGACACCAATTAAATTCTGGCGAGGTGCGCGCGAAGCACTGATAACAGCTTTTGCCACCAGTTCTAGCGCTGCCACCTTACCAATTACCTTGCGATGTGTCGAACAGAATCTTTATGTCAAGCGCGACATTGCTGGTTTTGTGATCCCGCTTGGGGCTACTGTTAACATGGACGGTACAGCATTATACGAAGCTGCAGCTGCATTATTCATAGCAAATCTTGTAGGAGTCGATCTCAATCTTATGCAGCAAATGATCGTATTCCTCACTGCCATGCTTGCAGCTATGGGCGCTCCTGGAATCCCAAGCGCCGGCATGGTGACTATGATTATGGTATTACAATCCGTGGGCCTACCTGTTGAGGCTATTGCTATTCTGCTGCCCATTGACCGTTTGCTCGACGCCTTCCGTACATCAGTCAATGTTGAAGGCGATATGGTGGGCAGTCTGGTGGTCCAAAACTGGGCAAAGAGTGGACAACAAGGTATCAATGACAATCAGATTGAGAAAAAAATTGTTATCTAGGTAAACATCTACAGCTACCGAGTTTAATAAACACCCATCTTTCCCGTGCTGGTTGCTATCAGTGCCGCATTACTCGCTCTAAATTTAAAAGAGATCGCCCTTTCTTATTGCCCAGTGGATTTACGGATATGCACCAACGCTTCTTCAGTATGTTTGGTAGCAACATCAGCATGTCCCATTTTAGCGTGTTTAATGGCTTCTTTTAAATGTTTGACACCTTCAGTCATGTGTTGGTGCTCATCAGCACGTTCTTTTTCTGCTTGTTTAGCATGTTTGAG
>SMXG01000084.1 GCA_004356775.1 Betaproteobacteria bacterium
AATGTGCCGAATTACATTTGGCACAAATAACCCAAGCCGGCGATCCTTTTGAAAGTAGTAGTACCAGGCCATTAGACTATGGTCATTGGAGTGCACACAAACTTGAAGCATTAGATAAATATAAAATCAGACACGGTGAAGCAGTGGCCATTGGTATGGCGCTTGATGCTAAATACGCTGTTGAAGTGGGTTTACTTGCCGAAGGTGAAGCATACAGATTAATTAATTTGTTGAAAAACTTAGGATTTGTGTTGTGGCATCCTGTACTAGAGCAATTAGATGAACAAGGGCAGCCACTAGTACTCTCTGGTTTAGAAGAATTTCGACAGCATTTAGGTGGCGAATTGCGTATCACTTTAATGACGCAAATCGGCACTGCTAAAAACGTTAATTATATGGAGTTGCAAGCGTTATCAGGGGCGTTGAAATGGCTGAAAAAGACCGTTAACACAGCTGGCTTATGACGGGTGGCGTAAATTAGCTTGCTTGCTCAATAGGTATCTTAACTGATGAAAATAAAAACGTGGTTAATTCTAGGGAGAGTGTCGAACCTGCCCACAGTTTGGACAAACGTGTTTGCCGCAGCACTATTAGCGCAAGCGAGTTTGATAGGGGCTGCGGGAGATGGCATGTTTTTTCAGCATTCGAATGTATTTTGGATGACAACATTGGCTGCGTTGTCCTTGATGTATCTGGGAGGAATGTGTTTGAACGATGCATTCGATGCAGAATGGGACCGAAAAAATTCCAACCAGAGACCGATAGCGAAAGGTGATATTGCCGCTCGTTGGGTTTGGATAACTGGAAGTTTGATGTTAATAATTGCGATTGTTTTGATTGCTTATCTGTATCAAGCAACTCAGCATGGCTCAGTGATTGTTTCTGGCTTCAATATTCAGGCTCTTTATGGTTTATTCGCAGCCATATTGTTAGCGCTTACTATTATTTTATACAACGCTATTCATAAACAATTTGCCCATAGTGCCTTTGTGATGGGAGCGTGTCGTTGTGGCGTTTATTTGATTGCCGCGCTGTTATTGGTCGAAGTGTCATTTACACTGGCTTTGGCCGCTATTTCTTTATGGTTATATATTGCAGGCATTACTTATTTAGCGCGAGATGAGCACACTAATAGACTTGTACGATATTGGCCTTTGGCATTACTTTTTTCCCCTGTATTCATTGGTGCTAGCTTGGGTTCTCAATCGATTTACTTTTGGCTGTTTGTTGTTGGCTTTTGTGGCTGGCTCATCAGTAGAATTCAGTCGTTGCTAAATGCTGAACAGCCTAATGTGAAAGCATGTATTGGTGGCTTGTTGGCCGCTATACCATTGTTTGACGGGTTAATGCTAGCCAGTGTCGATGCAGTGATCCCTAGTCTGGTTTGTGTTTCGATTTTTTTAACAATTCCTAGGTTACATCTTTGGATAAACGGAACCTGATTCAATTAACAGGCGGTTTAATTATGGAAGACTTTGTGCCTAGACCTCAACTTAGTTTATTGACCTCTGCGTTATCAAAGCAGCTCGACAGCCTGACTGCCGATTGGTTAAACACAGCGCTAGTCAAAATAGCAGCTAGCGATGACCTGCAAACGGCCAGCGAACTGCAGCTGCAATATAGTGCCATGGCAAGGCGTAAGCTAGGTTCGGCTACTATCTCTGAATTAAGCGAAGGGCTGCATTGGCAGGCAGATCAGCTTGGGCGAATATTGTTAATCTCTGAACTATTAAAACTTGCAAAACCTGTGCAGGTCAAAGATCTCATCAACCAGGTTTATAAACTGGCTGATGAGTATGAAAAAATAGCAATTATAAAGGGTATTGATCTATTGGTTGAATCGGATCTGTTAGTGGAGCTTGCGCTGCATACTGGCCGTACTAATAGCATAAGCCTGTTCTCCGCAATTGCGCTTAACAACCCTTATCCTGCTTTGCATTATGACGACAAGGCGTTTAATCAGTTGGTGTTAAAGGCGTTATTTATGGAGCTGGACATAGTTGACGTGATTGGGCTTAAGTCGCGTTTAAACCTGAAATTGTCTGAATTATGTGCCGATCTGGTCAAAGAACGTTTGTTGGCGGGACGTCAACCGCCGACTTCAATTTGGCTGGCAATAAATTATAGCCATTTATCTGCCAAAGCTAAGCTGTGTTATTTGGAATTCACCATAGATGAAGATCCAAATCAACGTTATTACAGCCTGCTTGGCTTGTTAGAAAATGGAGCGTCAGACTATACTAACGAATTTTGGTTCAAACTTGAACAATGGCTTGCGGTTGAATCAGAGGGTTCTGTCAGACAAATCATTATCGCACTGCTAAAACAACGAACAACTACACAACATGCAATTAGCAAACCTAAACTAGTAACATGCAGTTTTGAATAATGCACTATTTTGATCCCCATATTCATATGGTTTCCCGTACTACCGATGACTATCAGCGCATGTTTGCATCGGGAATTATCGGTGTTATTGAGCCTGCTTTTTGGCAAGGACAAGCACGTACGTCGGTCGGAAGTTTTGTCGATTACTTTGATACCTTACTCGGTTGGGAGCGTTTTCGTGCCAGTCAATTTGGTATTTACCACTACTGCACTATTGGTTTAAATCCAAAAGAAGCAAACGATTTATCGATTGCCGAAGACGTAATCAAGATTTTACCCCGTTATCTGGCTAAAGATGGCGTCGTTGCAGTGGGTGAAATAGGTTATGACGATATCACGGCAGCAGAAGATCGTTTTATGGCCGAACAAATGAGGTTGGCGATGGAATTCGAACTGCCAGTGTTAGTACATACACCACACAGAGACAAGATCGGTGGCACTAAACGCACTATAGATTTAATTAGGGAAGTTGGAATCCGTGAAGAACTTGTGATCATTGATCACCTTAACGAGCAAACTTTGCCATTAGTATTAGAAACTAATTGTTGGCGTGGGCATTCAATTTATCCTGATACTAAAATGTCGGAACAACGTATGGTCGCCTTGTTGAAGAAATACGGGATCGAAAAAATGGTGGTTAATAGCGCTGCGGACTGGGGGTGTAGCGATCCATTAAAAGTACCGAAAACCGGAAAATTAATGAAAGAAACAGGCTTCACCCAAGCCGATATAGAAAAAGTCCTGTTTGATAATCCAATTAACTTCTTTGCACAAAGTGGCCGTATTTCAATTGAAGGTATAAAGACGCCTATTAAGGTTGATCAAACCAAGCTTTGGCAGGAAAACTCCGCTCTTCGAGGTCAGGAACCAATTGTTTTATGTTAGTACCCAATAGCGAATCAGTTACTAATGTCAGCCGTAAAAGCGAGCGTGACCACAGCGATTTAAGTCAACACCATGGTTGGCGTAGAGAAGATATAGCCTATTGTAGTAATGTTCATGCTGGTAAAACATTAGACAAGCTCACACAAAATTTGCGCTCGTATATAACACCAGTTAGGAACCAACGAGGTCTGGATACAATGACTTCTGGCTTGTGGATAAGCGCAACTGCAGCTGTGCAACTACAAGACAACGCTTCGATGCTCAACTTTCAACAAGCGCTGCGTGATGCTGGCTTGAGTTTGACCTCTATCAATGGTTTTCCGTATCGTGGTTTTCATCAACAAGAGATTAAGGCGAAGGTTTATCTTCCCGATTGGTCGATGCCTGCACGTTTGCAATACAGCAAAAATTTAGCCGATATCCTTGCCGTGTGTTTACCTGAAAATTGTGAATTTGGCGCGATTTCTACCTTACCTTTAGGTTACAAACAGTGGTGGAATGATGCTAAACACCAACAAGCAATGGCATATTTTCTGGAGCTTAACCAATATCTGGCCGAGCTGTACAGCAGCACTGGCAAGCGTATCTTAGTTTGCCTGGAAATGGAGCCAGATTGTGTATTGGAATCAACCTATGAGTTGATTCAGTTTTTCGGTGAGTTAGCGACCAAAAATACACTACAAAATCCGTCTGACATTCTGTTTTTGGGTGTTTGTTATGACGTTTGCCATCAAGCGGTGATGCATGAAGATGCCTATCAGGCACTGAAGCTTATAACAAACGCAGGGATTCAAATTGGCAAAATTCAATTATCGAGTGCATTACAAGTCGATTTTGATTCAAGCAAAAAAATCGATCCAGAATTATTTGAATTATTACAAGAATATGCAGAACCTACTTATCTACATCAGGTTAGAGCCAAGCAGGTGCAAGGGGAGGTAATTGCTTGTAACGACTTATCTGATGCGTTAAAAATAATACAGGATAGGCAATCTGAACTCAGTAAAAGTCTAAGTTGGCGTATTCATTTTCATGTGCCGATCAATAGCAAGCGATTAAACCACGCTAGTCTAACAACGACCCAGATTGATTTACTCAGGGTATTTGATTTTTTACATGACTATTTTACTAGCTCACAGATGCTAGATAAAACATCAAAACCTTGGCTCGAAGTTGAAACTTACTCTTGGCATGTACTACCTAAATTGCTACATTCCCTTGATGATGCCGGACTAATATGTGGCATAGTTAATGAGCTAAACTGGGTTGAAACTCAGCTTGCCGCCCGGCAGTTATTGCTGAGGTGAGTAAATCTCCAATTAAACCATTGGTGGTGATCAACGTTGTTGGTTTAACACCATCTCTATTAGGTGAAAATACACCAAATTTAAATGCACTAAGCAACGATGGTTTTATTACCCCTATGACTGGCGTTTTTCCTGCAGTTACTGCAACGGCGCAGGCGAGTATGTTGACTGGATTATCACCGGCCAAACATGGAATAGTGGGTAATGGTTGGTATTTCCGCGATCAGGCAGAGGTGCGTTTTTGGCTGCAATCCAATCATCTTGTTCAGGGCGAAAAAGTTTGGCAAAAACTCAAAAAAAATTGGCCAGATTTTCGATGCTCTAAGTTGTTTTGGTCGCACAACATGTATGCTGATGTTACTTACTCGATCACCCCTAGGCCGCATTACCCTGCCGATGGTCGCAAGGTAATGGGCTTATATTCAGAACCAGCTGAACTGCAACAAAGAATAGAGCGACAGATTGGCCCATTTCCATTTTTTAATTTCTGGGGGCCGGCCGCAGATATACGTTCAAGCCGCTGGATAGTCGACTGCGCGCTAGCTGAATATAAACTCAATCATCCACATCTTCAGTTGGTATATTTACCTCATCTTGATTATAACTTGCAACGCTTAGGGCCAAACGATCCTCAAATCGCCTCTGATGTAAAACTGATAGATCACGAAGCTGGGCGGTTAATTGATTTTGCCCGAGGGCAGGGCGCTGAGATTATAGTGGTATCAGAATACGGTATCAGGCAGGTTAAGCAGTCGATTTCAGTTAATCGTAGGTTGCGTGAGGCTGGCCTGCTCAGAGTACGTGAGTCATTGAGTTGGGAGTTGCTTGATCCTGGCGCCAGTCGCGCATTTTCCGTATCCGATCATCAAATCGCCCATGTCTATATTAAGGATACGGTCGACATCAGAAAAGTTAAAACGTTGCTCGAAAATACTCCAGGTGTGTCACAAATACTAGACTCTGAAGGACAAAAGTCGTTACAAATTGACCATAGTCGTAGCGGAGAACTGATACTGATATCCGAGCCGGAATGCTGGTTTGATTACTATTACTGGCTAGATGATGACAAGGCTCCAGATTTTGCTCGCACTGTTGATATTCATCGAAAACCTGGTTACGACCCGGTTGAACTATTCGTCGATCCTGAAATTCGGTTTCCAAAATTAAAAGTCGCCAAGCGTTTACTACAAAAAAAAATCGGCCAGCGCATATTGATGGACTTGATACCATTAACTTCTGAGTTGGTAAAAGGCAGCCATGGTCGTTTAGCTGATGACCCTGATAATGGTCCGATATTTATTACAAGTAATAACAAGATAATTGAGCAATTGAACAGTAAAAATGAAAAATTAAGGATGCAGCAAATAAGCTTTTTGTTACAACAACATTTTACTGCGTGATGTTTTATTAGCGTCTTTATGAAGGAAGTAGCCTTGGGAATAACACTAATATGTCCAGATAGTACTTTCCTGCCCACATGTTGCCGAGTAAATACGCTCAAAACCACCGTTTTTCGGTCTGTCCAGCGTTGCGGGAAGGTGCGTGCTCACCCCTAACGACAAGGGGTACAATATACATCCAGCCCCATCACGCAGATATTCGAAACCAATGATTAAATCCCTACAACGACTGTTATGCGGATCCATTCTTTTCGCGACTCTGCCGGTTCATGCAGCGGTCTGCAACGAGATGAAGACCGAGGGATCGATTCCATCTATTACGCTAAAGGAAATTGCAGGCGGCCTAAGGAAACCCGTCCAGCTGACACATGCTGGTGATGGGAGCCGTCGATTGTTTGTGGTTGAGCAACAAGGGACTATCCGCATCATAAAAAATGGGGTCTTGGACCCAACTCCATTTTTGGATATTCGTGACCGCGTAAGTAGTGGTGGTGAAAAGGGCCTGCTCAGCGTCGCGTTTCACCCAAGGTATAAGAACAACGGTTTGTTCTATGTGAACTACACCACTCAACAGAATGGCCTACAAACCATAATCGCCGAATTTAAGCGCACTAGCTTCGATCGAGCTAATCCCACAAGGGAGAGAGTTCTGCTAAAGGTCCCCCAGCCTTGGGGCAACCACAATGGCGGTCAACTTGCCTTTGGTCCAGACGGATACCTATACGTCGGTATGGGCGATGGTGGTGCGGCTAACGACCCCCATGATAACGGACAGCGGTTGACAACATTGTTGGGCGCGATGCTACGCATCGATGTAGACAAAAAAGAGCCCAGTCGATCGTACGGCATTCCCTCGGACAATCCATTTGTGGGACAAGCAAACACACGCGACGAGATTTGGGCCTACGGGTTACGAAATCCTTGGCGGTTTTCCTTCGACGCGGCAAATGGAGTTTTGTATCTTGCCGATGTCGGCCAGAATCGATTCGAGGAAATTGACATCATCGAGAAAGGCCATAACTATGGCTGGAATATTATGGAGGGAAACATTTGCACCCCCGATGTGAACCGCCAATGTGACCAATCAGGTCTCACCTATCCTATTTTTGTCTATCCACAGTCAGAGGGGTTTTCTATAACCGGCGGTTTCGTCTATCGAGGTACGAAAATCCCTGCCCTTTGCGGTACCTATATCTATGGCGACTATGTGACAAAAAAAATATGGGGACTGCGCTATGCCGGTAAGAAAGTTACTAATCACCGGCAACTCGTAAAATCACGCTATTCGGTCAGCAGTTTTGGCCAAGACGAGGTTCTAGAGCTCTACGTTGTTGACCACGGCGGAAAGATCCTAAAGATTGTCGCTACCGAAAACTAACGGCGTACCTCTAGCACTCACGTCAATGACATAAGGCATTAACTGATTCGACTTCAGTATTCTTGTGGGAAGATTAGACTCTAATTCCAGAAGGAAAAGTGAGATTCATAAAACTAAAACTCTCACAGAAAGTCGACCCCCGGAAAAGATTTGGATATTAGTAACATCGATTACTTCTTTCGCCCTCTCGTTTTGATCTGATTTTTTCCCTATTTGATCTCTTTCCAAATATATTTTATATTTTGGATACAAGTCATAAGAGCAAATAGAAGACAAGTAAAGTACTTTGTGTAATTGTCTGGCAGATAGTGGAACTAGGCAGAATAATGAGAATAATATCTATATGCAGTTCTTACACTTAACAACTATGAGAAGGACTAGATATTTTGCACAACTAACAAGAGGGCACATGAAAACAATAACTCTCATTAGTATTGCTACTTAGTGGCTGTGCCGCGTACCAGTACAACCCTGACCTGACGCCGGAAGAAAATACCTATTATGAATTAGAGCATAGGCGCTTGGGCCAGCAAAGGTGACAGAATTTCGGCTATGCGATGAGGCAGTAGAGTTATAACCAGCAGCAACTGGAGATCCAAAGAACTCAACCGACAACAACAACTACAACAACAAGATGTCGCAGATCTCACATTAATGATTCGATTATATGTACAACCCAATAAGGAGAAAGCTGAAAATCATATCAACAGCATTAATCATCGCCATGACAGGCTGCTCTATGTTGGCAAGTAAGACCCAGTAGTTCAGCGTAACTGCTACGCCAGAGGACTCGGCTATCGTTATTAACGAGCAGATGATGGAAAAAGCGTACGAGGTAGCACAAGTTAAACGTGATAGCTGGGACAAATAGCGCCAATGTAATAAATACTCTTATTTTTTCTAGAAAAATCTTTTTCACCAAAATTGGGGAAAGGAAAGAGGGGCAGGTGCTACATTGACGATGCGCAAAAGATAGCACGAGACTGCGAAAATGTTATCTTTTTAGCTATCTGAGCTCGACTCTCTTTTGCATATTCGTCTCCTTTACTAGCAGCAATGTTGAACCACATTTGCTGTTTAACACCCTTTCGGTATGATTTTGTTGTAGCTTCCTCTCTCACCCCGGATAAGCTACAATTCATTTAATGGGCCTGAAGTGACTTCGACGGTTGTAGCTCCCTCTCTCTGCCAAATTATACATCTAACTTACTGAATAATATAACTAATATAGTTTTCAATATTGTTCCTATATACGGATCTATATACGGTTTAACCGTAAATACTGCCATTTTTTGCAGTCAATTCCCCCATGAGTTCCCCATGGAATGACCGCTTTATACTGAAAACGGAAGTTCAGGAGAAAGTAATGATAGGCTGCAACCGACCCAAAGTAGAAATTCATAATTATGGAGGGGTCTTAATTTGCTTTTTACTTCAATTCGATTTTTAATAACACCCGCTATGAAGATAGATAGCCAATAAAATTGTAGGAGGGAAGAAATGACTCGTCTAATGGGCCGTATGATTCGTGCTGCGAAACTTGATGTCGACCTTTATGAAGAGGTTGAGGCTGATCAAGGGGCACTGGGTCAGGCCATGGTAGTTGTCGTTCTTTCAAGTGCCGCAGCCGGAATTGGCAGTTTTGGGCAAGGTGGCCTTGGAGGGATGTTGATCGGGATGGTCGTAGCAATTGTCGGATGGTATATCTGGGCCTAC
>SMXG01000085.1 GCA_004356775.1 Betaproteobacteria bacterium
AAGAAATAACCTTGGCGGTAAAGTAAGCCAACACCAACAAACGGCAAGTGCATATCGCTCGCTGCCTTGCAGTGGTCGCCAGCCAGAATACCGAGACCACCGGAATAAATAGGAAGACTTTCATGGAAACCAAACTCGAAGCAAAAGTATGCCACCTGATCATGTGGGCGCATACCTGTAGCGTCGTCATGGCGCACTGGCTCAGAATGGTATGAATCGTAGGCTGACAGAATACTGTTATAGTTAGACAGAAACACCTGATCTTCCGCAGCCTTTAGTAGGATGGATTCATCTACTCGTTTGAGAAAATCTTTTGGATTGTGGCCAACTGCTTTCCATAGTTCGGGGTGCAGTCTGGCGAATAAAGTTCGAGTTGAGCGATCCCAGCTGTACCAAAGATTGTTAGCTAATTCCTCCAAACGCGCCAGGCGATGAGGGATTCTCGGATTGACTGCGATGGCGAATGGGGTGCCAGTAGACATGTGTAACTTTCCTTGGTAGGGGGAGGTTATGAGTGAAAGCTATTTTTAACGGGGGGCTCTACGTCTTAATAAAATGCTCTCGGTAATATTTTAGTTCAGCGATGGAATCGTAAATATCTGCCAACGCCTCATGTTTACCTTGCTTAGCTAAGCCTACCATAATATCCGGTTTCCAGCGTTTAACTAGTTCCTTAAGTGTACTTACGTCTAGATTTCGGTAATGAAAATACGCTTCTAATTGCGGCATTGTGCGTGCCAGGAAACGTCGATCCTGACAGATAGAATTGCCACACATAGGTGAAATTTTTGGTGGGATATGTTTCTGCAGGAACATGATCATGTCTGCTTGCACTTCATCTTCTACCTGTTTCGATGCTTTTACTTTATCTATCAAGCCAGATTTTGTGTGAGTTGATTTATTCCATTTGTCCATGTCGTCAAGTACCGCATCTGGCTGAGATACCACTAGAACAGGCGCCTCTGCCACCACATTCAATTGACTATCGGTTATTACTAAAGCGACCTCCATAATACGGTCGCTATCGGGCATAAGTCCGCTCATTTCCATGTCTATCCAGATGAGGTTATTGGTATCTTGTGCCATAATTAAAAAAGGGACTCTGAATTTTTAATGTGTAATTGTGTCATATCAGTAGTTGTCCGTCACTTTTTGACTTTTTTCACTATCGTATGCCATCTCTCTAATCATGCAAACATTTACTGTCGTCTTTCTTGGTGTTCTTCTGCTTACTGTTTTTGTCAGGACCTGGTTAGCTTCAAGGCACATTCGTTATGTCCATACACATCGCGACAGTGTGCCTGATAATTTTTCCTCCCAAATTAATCTTTACTCACATCAGAAAGCAGCAGACTACACTTGTGCTAAGACTCGTCTGAGTTATACCAACATATCTTTGGATACAGTATTGTTATTGGTTCTCACTCTTGGAGGTGGACTGAATGCACTGGTTGCATTCTGGTCTCATTGGCTTAGTGACTCACTAGCCTACGGTATGGCACTCATTATAAGTACGATACTATTAATGGGGGTAGTTGAAGTACCCATTAACTATTACCGGACTTTTGTAATTGAGCAAAAATTCGGCTTCAATAAAATGACGCGCACTATGTTTTTCGCGGATCTCGTTAAACAAGCCATGCTAGGTGCCCTGTTTGGTGTGCCGCTTCTATTCGGTGTTCTATGGTTGATGGAGAAGATGGGTGTGAACTGGTGGCTTTATGTCTGGTTCATGTGGATGGCCTTTAATTTGATAATCTTGTCGATCTACCCAACCTGGATTGCCCCATTGTTCAATAAATTCACGCCGCTAGATGATGTTTTTCTCAAAACACGTATCGAACAATTGATGCAAAAATGTGGATTCAAGTCAAGTGGCTTGTTTATAATGGATGGCTCTCGTCGTAGCAGCCATGGAAATGCCTACTTTACCGGTTTTGGCAAAACCAAGCGTATTGTTTTTTTTGATACCTTACTTTCACATCTTAGTACACCTGAAATTGAGGCAGTGTTGGCGCACGAATTAGGACATTTTAAGTGTCATCATGTTACCAAGCGAATTGTCTGGACTTTCGCTGCGAGTTTGGCGCTCTTGTGGGTACTAGGTTACCTAATGCAGCAGGACTGGTTTTATCAAGGATTGGGAGTATCTACATCGAGTGAGATTTGGGCCACCACATCCTCACCTTCAACCGCGATGGCACTGTTGCTGTTTTTTTTGGTAATGCCCACATTCACTTTTTTATTCCAACCGCTATCGAGTTTATATTCGCGTAAGCATGAATTTGAAGCCGATGAATACGCTGCGGAGAAATCATCTGCTAGCGACCTCACTCAAGCCCTGGTAAAGCTCTACCAAGACAATGCCACTACACTTACTCCTGACCCGCTACATTCGGCCTTTTACGATTCTCATCCATCTGCTGCGTTAAGAATAGCGCGATTACAAAACTTGGCGCATAATTAACTTTATAGAAGAGCAAGTGATAATAATTCATTTTCTTCACAGCTAACTTACAGGAGCGATAATGAATACTACTATCAATAGTCTCGCAACCAAACAATGCAAGCCCTGTGAAGGAGGTATGCAACCTCTTTCATCTACAGAGATCACAACGCTGATGCAGCAACTTGATGGATGGGAATTTTTCGATAGACTGATAGGTAAAATTTACAATTTCACAAATTATTATCAGACCATGGCCTTCGTTAACGCAGTGGCATGGATCTCGCACCGCGAGGACCATCATCCTGACATAATATTGAGCTACAATAAATGCCGTGTAGAATACTCAACCCACGCCATAGGTGGTTTGTCTGAGAATGATTTTATTTGCGCGGCAAAGATTGATGCGCTATTCAAGATTTGAGCTTTGTATATAGTCCTTCTTCTGAATTATCTCTACCTATCCTTGGACAAATAGTCGCTGCATTTGGCAGGCGATTTCTGGTTGAATTTGCAGGCGGAGAAATTCTCTCTTGTGTGATGCGCGGAAAGAAAGGCGGTGCAGTGTGTGGCGACCAGGTTGAGATTCAGCGCACCACGTTTGGGCAAGGTGTGATTAAAACCATTCTCCCGCGTAGTGTGCTGATGTACCGTAGCGACGCTTTCTGCGAGAAACTTATCGCTGCTAATATTACCCAAGTTGTTATCGTAGTAGCTGCCGTTCCTAGCTTCGATGAGGAACTAATAAATCGTTGTCTCGCTGCTGCCGAAGACCAGAGTATTAAGGCTCTAATAATACTTAACAAGGCTGATCTTATTGAGCCCACCCGTGCCGTTGCAACTTCCCTTTCGCTTTACCGAGAACTAGGCTATACATTATTGCAGCTCAGTGCCAAAATGGATGTCGCGCCACTTTTGCCATATCTACAAGGTCACCTAAGTGTTCTGGTAGGTCAATCCGGGATGGGAAAATCTACCCTCATCAATGCCCTCATTCCAGCTGCTGACCGCGATACTGCTGAAATTTCTGTCGCACTTGATGCTGGGCGCCATACCACCACTCACTCACGACTCTATCACCTCAACAAGAGCAGCCATGTTATTGATTCTCCTGGAATGCAGGAATTTGGCCTACATCATATTAATAATACAAGTTTAGCATGGGGATTCATCGAATTTCATCCCTACATCGGACAATGTAAATTCAGAGATTGTCTTCACATTAGTGAACCGGGTTGTGCACTTGTTTGGGCAGTGCAAGAAAGAAAAATCGATATACGCCGTCTTGGTTTTTATCGCAAACTGATTGCTTCACGAGGTACTTCATTGCGTTAATCAATACCACGGGTAAATATGCCTTGGATGTGTCGAGCATTATTACCTTCAATAGTGCTGATGGTTTCAATCTGTTCTGGGGAAGCTTCTATAATATGTTTAAATATAAACCACTGGACCGTCTCAGTGTATGGCGGGGTTGTTAACGACCCTTGGTAATGATAGAAGTTCTTCACATCGTGAAGTTTAGTACTGGAAAATAGGTCATTTAATTTCACCGCACCCATTTTTAAAGGAACTATGCCATGCTCAGTCTTTGGTATCTGGTTTAAAAATTCATCAATAAATTTATTGGCCTGGCCCATTTTGAATAAAATGCCGAGCACCAGGTAACGGGGGGTATCATTTTTATTTTTGGCGGCGATGCTGGAAACAATATGCATTTCCATCGGGAAGGTCATGCCGTCGATAAGGTGTTCGGACGGAGTATGAAAATGCACTTGCTTAAAGTCATAATTCAGCCCTTCATAAGAGACGGTACTACCTTCAGCAAAATTTAGCTGTACAGTATTACCTAAGTTTTCAATCGCTTTTATCTTATCCTGATAATGGAAAGTTATTTCATGTGTGTTTATTGTTTCTTCATTGAAAGAACGAATGTTAATCGGCGATTGTATTAAACCATGATCTAGATCGGGTAAGATATAAAGTCCACTTTTCTTATGTATCGAAGATGGTTTGTGAGCAATATTATTTGCTGTCTGCTTATGATGGGCGCAGGCAGATAGTGATAAAGAAAGGCTTAAAAGCAGGCATACTGAGATGTTTTGAGACATAAAAGTTTTGTGGGTTTTTTTAAAAAAGCAGTTTAACCAATTTTGTTTGAAGTAGAAATATAATTGATCTGATAGACGAAATTAATCTCGTTTTAACTATTTCAAAATACAATGGTAGTGATCAACATTAGTGGTATTTCCGACTCAAGGAATGGACAGCTTCTACTAAGGTCAAAGCACTGTCCGGTGGGGTGAATTGGGATATGCCGTGGCCAAGATTGAACACATGTCCATCGCCGTTACCGTAGTCCACAAGAACTTTTTCTACTTCAGTAGTAATAATTTTCGGTGCTGCGAATAGCACTGCAGGATCAAGGTTGCCTTGTAGCGCAACCTTGTGGCCAATACGTCTACGCGCTTCAGAAATATTTATGGTCCAATCGAGTCCTATTGCATCACAGCCGCTGTCAGCAATGTTTTCTAGCCATAGCCCACCGCCCTTGGTAAAAATAATGCTGGGAATGCGCTCGCCATCGTGCTCGCTTTTTAGCTCTGCGAATATTTGGCTCATATAATGCAAGGAAAATTGTTGGTAGGCAGAATGTGACAGCATCCCACCCCAAGTATCAAAAATCATTACTGCTTGTGCGCCAGATTCGATCTGTGCGTTAAGATAGGCAATTACAGACTGGGTATTGATGTTTAGGATATGGTGCAGCAGATCAGGACGTTGGTAGAGCATTGTTTTGATTTGGCGAAAATCAGTCCCACCGCAACCTTCCACCATATAGCAGGCAAGCGTAAACGGGCTGCCAGAAAAACCAATCAATGGCACTTGGTTATTCAGAGTTTTACGAATTTGTGAAACTGCGTTCATCACATAACTTAGGTGCACAGCAGGATCTGGTATCGTGAGCGAGCGAATTTCTCCTTCTTCGCGCAAGGGGCGCTCGAACTTAGGTCCCTCACCTTCTATAAAATAAAGCCCGAGTCCCATCGCATCAGGAATAGTGAGAATATCAGAAAACAAAATTACCGCATCCAGCGGGTAGCGTGCCAGCGGTTGCATGCTGACTTCAGTAGCAAAATCGGGATTCTTGCATAATGAAAGAAAATCACCGGCGCGGGCTCGTGTCCGGTTGTATTCTGGAAGATAGCGTCCAGCCTGTCGCATCAACCACACCGGCGTGTATTCGGTGGGCTGTCGCAGCAGAGCTTTTAGCAATGTGTCGTTTTTTGGCTTTGTCATTCGGAAGCTTTCTGGGTTTTAGCCTATTAAATCCTGGCAATCCAGAGGGAGCATCCTTTGTGGCTAGTGGTTTGTATTGCTCGGGTTAGGGCGATGCGAACAAACCTATAGATTTATCCGGCCTTCCTACAGTACCGTTTTGCGAAACTACAAATTTTACCAGCGATTGGCTTTTTCGTATACTGTTGAGAGGAACATCTCGGTACAGTAACCAATGTTTGGTGTTTCCAAGTTTGATATTAAGCTGCTAGATATTTAAAGAATAGCGAAATGCATTGTTTATTCAGTTTTCTTCAATTATAAAAAGCCTTCTGTATTCTTTGATTGCATAACGATCAGTCATACCAGCAATGTAGTCAGCTATTGCTTGGTACTTTTCTTGGTAGGATTTTGCCTGGTATTTTGGTGGGAGTAATCGGGTATTTCCACTGAACATATTGAATAGTGTCTTTACAGTATGGTGTGCTTTGTTGCTCATACGTGTTACTTGATAGTGTTGGTAAAGATTATTGTGCAGGAATTTTTTTAATTCCTGTTGCTCCAACCTGATTTTTTCACTAAAACTAATCAGGCATGGTGCTGCTAGTACAGCTCGCAAACTGCTAAGCTTAGCACTTGCGATATTGGCTGTACTTTGTTTGATCAAATCTGTTACCAAGGTGTTGATCATGCGTCGAACTGTTTCTTGAATCAACCTCCTTCCTAAGATCTTGGGATACTGTTTCTTTGTCATTGCTAAGTGGCGAGAAAAAATAACGACTTCCTCTAATTGCTCCTGCGTGATAAGGCCAGAGCGCAGGCCATCGTCCACATCGTGATTGTTGTAGGCAATTTCATCAGCAAGGTTGGAAAGCTGTGCTTCCAGTGATGGTCTTTGATTTGCAAGAAAACGCTCACCCACATCACCTAGGCTTTTGGCATTCTTCTTTGTACAATGTTTTAATATACCTTCACGAGTTTCGAAGCACAGGTTCAATCCATCAAAAGCACCATAGCGTTCTTCCAATACGTCTACCACGCGCAGCGATTGTAGGTTGTGCTCGAAGCCGCCGTAGTTTTTCATACATTCATTCAGTGCATCCTGGCCAGCATGGCCGAATGGAGTATGGCCCAGGTCATGTGCTAGAGCGATGGCCTCAACCAAGTCTTCGTTGAGACGCAGGTTGCGAGCAACTGAGCGACCGATTTGAGACACTTCCAAAGTATGTGTTAGACGCGTACGAAATAAGTCTCCTTCGTGGTTGACAAAAACCTGAGTTTTGTATTCGAGCCTACGGAATGCAGTGGAATGAATTATACGGTCTCGGTCGCGCTGAAATTCACTTCGTCCAAGAGGAGGTTTCTCCCTGATGTGGCGGCCGCGAGAGTTTTTTGATGATACCGCATAGGATGCTAAATCATACATTAACAGCACATTCCACAAGGGTTTCAGTCAGGACCGCTATAGGTACATCCGAACATACCGTGGCCTCACCAATACGTTTAAGCAGCACGAAACGCATTTTTCCGCCTTCTACTTTCTTATCCCGTTCCATTAAGCGCAGGTATTTTTCAGGATCAAGATTAGGGACGACAACAGGAAGCCCAGCTAGCAAGTAGATTTTTCGGATACGCTCAACTTCAGCTTTTCCGATCAAATGCATGCGTTGCGACAATTCTGCTGCCAGAAGTGTGCCTGCAGCTACAGCTTCACCATGCAGCCATACGCCGTAGCCCATTGCATTTTCGATAGCGTGGCCGAAGGTATGGCCCAGATTAAGAAGTGCTCTTACACCGTGTTCACGTTCATCAGCTGCTACAATTTCGATCTTATTCTTACAACTACGTCGTATCGCTTCATCCAACACATCATGGTTTTTGGCTAAAAGCTTAGTCATGTTCTGTTCTAACCAGTCGAAAAATGCATGATCCCGAATCAGACCATACTTGATGATCTCGGCAATACCACTGTTAAATTCTCGTTCAGGTAAGGTATCAAGTGTTGCGCTATCTGCCAATATCATGCGCGGCTGATAAAAGGCGCCGATCATGTTTTTGCCGAGGGGATGATTGATGCCAGTCTTGCCGCCTATCGAAGAGTCCACCTGGGCTAGAAGCGTGGTCGGGATCTGGATAAACGGCACCCCGCGCATATAAGTGGCAGCAGCAAACCCAGCAAGGTCACCAATGACCCCGCCACCGAGTGCAATAATCGTAGTACTGCGTTCACAATGGTTTGTTAGAAGAGCATCGAAAATTTGGTTTAGTGTTTGCCAGTTTTTATATTCCTCACCGTCTGGTAGGATGATCGGGACAGAAACTATGCCATGACTTTCCAGTGTGGCATGCATCTCATCCATGTAAAGGGGTGCCACCGTGGTGTTGGTGACTATGGCAACTCGTTTCTGCAACAGATATGGAAGAATAAGGCTAGACTTGTTTACTATACCGCTACCAACATATATCGGATAACTACATTCGCTTATCTCGGAGGAAAGATTTACGGTAATGGTTTGCATGGTGTGTTATTGGTATCAGAACGATACTAAACTAGAATCGGTTGGTTAATTCCGTTACAACGTGCTCGTTTTAGTCTGGTTTACTCTTAAAGCAGAGTAAGCGAGTTGTTGTACGAGCAATTTTACCATCTGACGTATACTTTGCTTCCTGCTCTCAACAACGATATGCGCTATTTCACGGTAGATAGGGTCACGTTGATCATAAAGCTCTGCCAGTTTGGCCTGGAGATCCAAGGTTTGAAGTAATGGCCGGTCCTTATTGTGTCGAGTCCGATGCCATAAATCATTAACCGTCGCTCGCAGATATACAATCGTGCCGTTTTGCCTTAAAAGCTCCCGGTTTTCCCTGTTTAATATTATTCCCCCTCCCGTAGCAAGCACTATATTATCGATTTTTAACAATTCCCGCAGCATTTTCGCTTCACGCTTGCGAAAACCGGCTTCACCTTCTATTTCAAAAATTACGGATATTTTGACGCCGGTACGTTTCTGGATTTCGTGATCCGTGTCGATAAACGTTTTGTTTAAGTAGCTAGCCAGAGATTTCCCGACGGTGGTCTTCCCTGCACCCATCATGCCTACTAAAAGAATATTACTACCTACTTTTTTCGTCGTATGGTTTGTTTTCTTCATTGTTACCTTTGGTTCAGCCGATTCCATTTGGGCAATTGTAGCGGAAATATTACAAACCGCGTAGACACAAAGATGCCGCATCAGATTGATCCGATGCGGCTACTAACGACAGGGTAGATATTTCTTCGTACTTATGTACCCTCACATAAGCAAAACTTCTTATAATCAGCGCAGATTGAGGCTGTCTTTTAATATTCTCGGGGTAATGAAAATCATTAATTCTGTCTTGTCGATTTGTTTTAAGGTATTTCTGAATAAGAACCCTAGAATTGGAATATCGCCTAGTAGCGGCACTTTGTTTACAAGTCTATTTTCAGTTCGACCGAAAATGCCACCGATAACTACCGTACCGCCATTTTCCACTAAAACTTGCGTGGTAACCTGCTTGGTATTGATTGCAGGCCCAGCAGCTGTTAGTTGCCCGACGGTGTCCTGATTGACGGTCAAGTCCATAATGATATTGTCATCAGGCGTAATCTGTGGAGTAACCCTGAGACTGAGAACTGCTTTCTTGAATGTGATGCTAGTAGCGCCACTGCTAGTTGCTTGCTGGAAGGGTATTTCAGTACCCTGCTCAATAACAGCTTCGACTTGGTTCGCAGTTACTATACGTGGGCTGGAAATAATTCTACCCTTGCTGTCAGCCTCCAGTGCGGATAATTCCAGATTAATTAAGGCTCCGCTATTGATTTTGATCAAGCTAAGGCCAAGTGCAGCAGGCCCACCTAGCACACCTGCAAGACCGGCTGCAGGCAGGTTGACGTTAAGGGGAGCAACTCCAGCGGGATTTGTGCCACTGGCTAATGAGGATGAGCCTTGGACACCAGCCAAAGCGCCACTTATTCCAAGGTCACGATTTTGACTGATTGCACTTACATTTTGGACGCCAAAGCGTACACCGAGAGATCGGCTAAATAGGTCAGTCGCTTCCACAATACGTGCTTCTATCATTACCTGTCTAACGGAAACATCGATTTTCTCAAGTAGTTTGCGTACTTCTTCCAATTGAGTTGGGGTATCTCTTACAAATAAGGTATTGGTGCGAACATCTATGGCTACGCTACCACGTTTGGTTAACATTTTCTGATCTGTATCCCCCAATAGCGTCTTCATCGCCTCGGCCTTCTGATAATTCAACTGAAAGATTTCGGTGTGGATCGGTTCTATGTCAGCAATCTGCTGGCGGGTTTCTAGATCAAGTTTTTCTTTGGCTGCAATTTCATCGCGCGGCGCAATCATAATCACGTTGCCGATCTGGCGCTTGTCCAGTCCTTTAGCCTGGAGCATGATGTCTAATGCCTGATCCCAGGGGACATCTTTTAAACGCAGAGTGAGATTTCCGGTAACGGAGTCGCTGGTGATGATATTGAGTTCAGTAAAATCAGCAATTACCTGTAGTACTGCACGAACTTCCACGTTCTGGAAATTAAGAGAAAGTTTCTCACCAACATAGCCTCCTTGGTTGCGTCTGCTTCTGGTGAGCTTATCGGATTTTTCCAAAGACCAGACTTCCAGGATAAACTTTGCGTCTGCTTGGTATGCCGAGTGTTCCCATAGTCCCGTGGATTTTATCACCATGCGTACATTTTCTCCCTGAGAAAATGTCTCCACAGTTTGTACTGGCGTGGCAAAATCTACCACATTTAACCGTCGTTCTAGGCTGGGCGGCAAGGTTGCATTGAGAAATTCAACAATTATACTTTTGCCTTGCTTGCGGATATCAATTCCCGCACCCCAACCCGACAAATCAACTTGTATCCGGCCTTCGCCATTAGTACCACGGCGAAAATTCACATCACGTAAATTGAGTACTTGATCGCTGTATTTGTCTTCAGCAAAATGTGTAATAGCACCAGATGCCGTATTTGCGGACGCTGCCTCTCTAAGAGTGATAAAAAGAATTTTATCTTCAATTTTCGTATCATATGTAAATGGCTTGGAAAGGTTCATCACCAAACGAGTACGATTTCCGGACTGTGCGATGTTAATACTGCGTAGCCCTCCTTTGCCCATGCTCAGTGTTTTTTTACCAAGTGCATTAGAAGTGTCAAAAAAATCAAAGTAAATCCGCGCTGGGTCGCTTAAGGAAATGCTTGGAGGGGTAGTTATAAGAGGTTGGTTCATCGATACCTTGATTATCAGCAGATTATCCTGAGTGGTAGAAACACTGATGTTTTCAATACTAAATTGAGGAGCTTTGATAGCGGGTACCGGGTCCGGAACAGCAGCGAACGTGGGCAAGACTACGGCAAATAATAGACTGCATCTAAGCCATGCAAGAGGATTTATAAGATTCGGCACGTTCATTTTTTTCTACTCCTAATCTTCAAGCATTAAAATACTGATACGTTCAGCCCAGTCACCAATACTGTCCTGTACGATTTCTTTTAAATTTACTTCAGATTCCGAAATGTTAGCAATTAACCCAAAATTCTGTCCTAGGTAGCCGCCTACTTTAACTCTATGGAGAGAGCTATCAGGGGCCTTAATAAGCGCATAGAAATTTTCGTTTCGCTCTAGAGAGCCAACCATTTTCAAACTTTCCAAGGGGAACTTTTCTAAGACTTCTTTGTGACGGTCTAGGTTAGGTTGAAGCCCGCTACCTTCACCTTTTATATGTTTGCTCTTGCGGGGTTTGAAGGGGTTAGGCATTTCAAATGCACTATAGGGATAGTGAGTATAGGGCTGGACTTCGGGTATAGGGGTTACCTGGCCACGCAAGCCTTTTCCAGAGTTCTTGATAAATGCTTCTAGATCGCCATGTGTTTCATTGCCGCAGGCTGATACAGTTAAAGGAAGCATTAATAGCAGTAGACGAGTCCACTTCATCATTTGCTACCTCCTTTTTGTTTTGCGGTCTCTTCTTCATCCAAGTAGCGGAATGTTTTTGCAGTAGCATTCATTACCAACCCCTCTTTAGTTTTAGTATTGGGGGTAATACTTATATTGTTAAGTGTTACGATACGAGGTAATTGTGAGATGTCGCTGGCAAATGCACCGATGTCATGGTAATTTCCAGTAACACGAAGAGTGATTGGCAGTTCTGCGTAGAACTCGGAAATGATTTCACTGGCTGCAGGTTTGAACAACTCAAACTGCAGTCCACGCCCCAGCCCGGCATGGTTAATGTCTATCAAAAGAGCGTCCATTTCAGATTTGTGCGGCAACTGCTTCAAAAGCGCACCTAGAGATAGTTCGATGTCCTTTAATTGCAGTCGTAAGACGTCCAGATTAACCGCATCTTTCTTTTTTACCAGATATGTTTCTTTAAGTTTTACTTCTTCTGCCTCGACTTGATCCAGAGACTCCCATTGTTTTTGCCAATCTAGAAAATAGCCAGCGGTAACGATTGCCATAAGTAAAATAACCAGTACGCCAACCTTTATAACTAAAGGCCAGCTCCCTGGATTCTTCGTGTTAAGTTGGTTTATCTCTTCTATCAGGTTCATGGCGATTTAAATATTTGGCATCTCTAGGGCTTTACAATCCCCGGAGTAGAGTTTTCGTCACCAACACTCTGGGACGAGTGAGTAAGAATTACATTAAGATTAAACTCATTAAGGCGAGTGTTATCCACTTTAGACGCCTTGATTTCAATCAATGATGGTGATTCCAACCAGGCTGACGACTCCAACTTGCGCATCAGAGTTGATACACGTGCATTTGACTGAGCATATCCTTTTAGATTGATAGTCTGATCGGTTTGCTTGATGCTTCGAAGGTAAACACCATCAGGAAGTAATCGCACTAGTTGATCAAGCAGATGTACCACATCAGATCGATTATTTTGCAAGGTTTCAACTACTTTCTTGCGTGCTAGCAGCACTTCGGTCTGCGCTCTTATTTTCTTAATTTCATCAATTTGTTTATCGAGAATCGCAATCTGGTTTTTCATGTATTTATTGCGACTTTCCTGGTGCTCGATTTGTTCGGTGATCATGAAATGTATCATTCCTACAGTTAGGAGCCCGAGGAAAAACGTTATCCCAGCCAGGACGGAAAATTGTTTTTGCTGCGCTTTGCGCTTGAGTTCTCGATAAGGGAGCAGATTAATACGGATCATGATGGATCAAAGCTTCTCATAGCTAGGCCACAGGCTATCAGAAGCGAGGGTGCGTCTGCACCTAGTAGCTTCGGTCTAACGCGATTAGATAGAATCATGTCAGCGAATGGATTAACGATTAATGTACTTGCCTGAGTGCGAGCTGCAACAATTTCGTCCAGTCCAGGGATGGCAGCGCATCCGCCAGCCAGAAAAATATAATTGACCTCAGTATGAGGGGTCGAAGAGAAGAAAAATTGCATTGCGCGAACCACTTCCAGTGATAAGGTTTCGCAAAATGGATTTAGTACATCCGTTTTATAATTATCTGGAAGCTCTTCATTACGCCTGGCAGCTTCGGCTTCTTCAGGAGAAAGGTTAAAGCAGCGTTGAATTTCTTCAGAGAGTTGGTTTCCGCCAAACGGCTGATCTCGCATATAGATTGAATTCCCATTGAGTAGCACATTAATGCTCATGACCGTGCTGCCAATATCCACAACTGCAATCACCTGATCCTTGCCGCCGTTTGGAAGCTGGCGTTCAATTAGCTCAAAAGCGGTTAGTGCAGCATACGGCTCAACATCCATGACTACAGTCTTCAGACCAGCAGTCAGCGCTGCAGCTATACGATCCTCTACCTTCTCCTTATGAGAGGCAGCGATCAGCACCTCAATCTCTTCTGGATTATTGGGCGCCGGTCCTATCACTTGGAAATCGAGATTTACTTCATCTAGGGCAAAGGGAATATATTGGTTGGCCTCGGTTTCGACCTGAAAAGCCAGGTCATCTTCACGTTGTCCCGCTGGAACAATGATTTTTTTGGTGATCACTGCCGCAGCTGGCAATGCCATGGCAACATTTCTGATTCGTGTTCCCATATTCTTCCAGCCACGCTCTAGGCTCTCGCCTACCGATTCTAAATTCACGATATTGCCATCAAGCATAGCGTCCTTGGGTAGGGGCTCAATAGCATAGCGTTCAACGCGGTATGCGTTATTGCCTTTTCCAACCGCCGAGAGCTCAACCATTTTCACTGATGATGGACTGACATCCACACCTATTAATGGTGGCGATTTCGTCTGAAGAAAATCCAGGTTTATATTAATTTCTGTATTAAACATGGGTTAACTATCGGCAATATATATAAAAAAAATAGGCTAAAAGATTTTAGGAGCTATAAGTACATGAAAAATATTATTTTGGTAGTATATTTCTTTTATAATTACATAATTACACACGTTTATTGTGTCGGTACTTAAGGAAGGGGTATTCGTGGAAGAAAGAGGTATATATCCCTTAAATTGCAAATATTTATTTAAATTTACATGTCAAATACCGATGTACATGAATGTACGTTAGCGATTTTTATTAAGGTAATTACATTTTTTTATGGTATTTTTTGTGGCAATATTTAGGAGCGCACCATTCATTTGGAAAATAAATTTATTTAAATCTCTAAATTTATGATGTTAATTTCGATTTTAAACTTCAAAGTTTATTTCACATGCTAGCGCGTTGGGGTGTTTACATTACTACAGCATTTTTGGCATTGAGTTTGCTGGGTGCCCTTCTGATTACTTTTGCTGCGCTAGTCACTATAGCAACACTCCCATCGCTTGAAGTGCTAACTGACTACCGCCCAAAGATTCCTTTACGGATCTATAGTGAAGAAGGTTTGTTAATTGGAGAGTTTGGCGAAGAACATCGTGACTTAGTGGAAATTAATATGGTTCCAGAGCGTCTAAAACAGGCAATTATAGCCGCAGAGGACGAGCGTTTTTATCAGCATGGCGGAGTGGACTATATAGGTGTACTGCGTGCTGCCTATTTTAATTTTACCTCTGGTGCAGTACGTCAAGGTGCGAGCACTATTACAATGCAAGTAGCGCGAAATTTCTTTTTGACTAAGGAAAAAACCCTAACCCGAAAATTTAGTGAAGCTTTACTTGCATTCAAGATCGAACAAAGCTTGAGTAAGGACGAAATTCTCGGACTTTATATGAACCAGATTTATCTCGGGCAGCGTTCCTATGGTTTTGCGTCTGCAGCTCGGGTTTATTTCGGAAAGACCCTGAACCATATCAATTTAGCCGAGGCCGCCATGTTGGCGGGTTTACCCAAAGCCCCCTCACGCTTTAACCCGATGGTCAATCCAGCGCGCGCCAAGACGCGACAACTTTATGTTTTGCGACGCATGGAGAAACTAAACTATATCTCTAACCAGGAGTTCAAGGAAACGAAAAAACAGCCACTGCAAATCAACAAAAAACGTCAATCGCGAGAATTTCCTTTGCGCGCCGATTACGTAGCAGAAATGGTACGCCAAGTGGTATATAAACGCTACAAGGAAGAAACCTATACTAAAGGTTTTAGGGTCTACACAACTGTGAGACAACTAGATCAGGAAGCAGCTTATGAAGCTGTACGTCAAGGTGTTATGGATCATGATAAACGCCGTGGCTATCGTGGTCCCGAGGCGGTTATTAATCTACCTAAAAATAGCATCAATCAGAAAGAGGTACTAGAAGATGCACTACGAGATGTGGCTGATAGCGATGGTATCTACGCCGCAGTTGTGCTGTCCGTCAATTCCAAATTTGTTCGGGCATACCGCAAAGGTGGAGAAAGTATAGAGATTTCGGGTGACGGCCTTAAGTTCGCAAAAAAGTTCCTAAGCGGAAAAGTAGGTTCCGGTCAGCAACGTATTCGTCCGGGATCATTGATTCGTATAATAAAGAGCAAAAAGGGAGCGTGGCAGATCGTACAACTTCCTCAGGCTGAAGCTGCTTTGGTTTCAATAAATCCTGAAGACGGGTCGATTCGTGCACTGGTGGGGGGCTTTGATTTTAACCGCAATCAATTTAACCACATTACACAGGCCTGGCGTCAGCCAGGCTCTAGCTTCAAACCTTTCATTTATTCCGCCTCTCTGGAGAAGGGATTTACTCCGGCTACCATTATAAATGATGCACCAATTTCTTTTACTGCTAAAGAGACCGGAAGCAAACTATGGGAACCAAGAAACTATTCCGGTAATTACGCGGGACCTTTACGCATGCGTGTGGCGCTTGCTAAATCAAAGAACTTGGTATCTATTCGTATTCTCCAAGCAATTGGGGTTCACTATGCCCAAGATTACATCGCCCGATTTGGCTTTAATCCCAAACTTCATCCACCTTATCTTCCCATGGCTCTGGGTGCAGGGTCGACTTCTCCGATGCAGATGGTAATAGGTTATGCAGCATTTGCAAATGGAGGTTTCCGCATCTCACCTTACTTTATTGAACGAATAGAAGATGAAAAAGGAAATGTACTGGAACAAGCGCGACCTGCGCTGGCGGGTGGGGATGCCAAGCAGATAATAGATCCACGTAACGCATATATTATGACTAGCATGCTGAAGGATGTCGTACAACGAGGTACTGCAATTAGGGCAAAGCAACTTGGTCGCAATGATCTGGCCGGAAAAACCGGCACGACCAATGATTTTGTTGATGCTTGGTTCTGTGGTTTTCAGACCAATCTTGTCGCAGTAGCCTGGATTGGCTTTGATAGTCCTAAATCTTTGGGTAATAAAGAAACAGGGAGTCGTACTGCCCTGCCGATGTGGATGAGTTATATGGGCAAGGTTTTGATGGATGTTCCCAAAGTAAACGATCCAGCTTCCGATGACATGGTTCCCGATGGCATTGTGATGGTAAGAATTAATCCGGAGACAGGATTTAGAGAAGAGGGAGGCGCGATAATGGAATATTTTTTTCAGGAGAATGTGCCGCCAGAAGCAGGTAGCAATTTCGGTGACATGGAATCTTTCCTTCAGGAGCGACTGCACCAAGAAGCAAGGGGCGATTTTGATGGTTTTGTCAGGTATCCAGATTACATAGAGGATTAGTTGTAGAAAAATTAAGAATCGTGGTCAACACAGTGGTCTGAAGAAGCAATAATTTCCCTATATGTAGTAAGAAAACGGGCACTATGGTTGTTCTAGGAATTGCTGAGGCCAAGTTTTTGTGATTTTAAATTGTGCGCCTGTCATAGCCGTAGAATAAAATCATAGAGCCTGACGACAGGCGGAATGTTTCCTATTTTTCTAGTTTAAGCCAGCTAGCCGCATCCATTGCATAATAAGTCAGAATGCCGTCTGCACCTGCGCGCTTAATAGCTAGCAACGATTCTAGTACACAAGTTTTTTCGTCAAGCCAACCATTTTGTGCGGCAGATTTAATCATGGCATATTCACCACTGACCTGATAGACAAACGTAGGAGCTCTGAACTGGTCTTTCACCCGCCGTACAACGTCAAGATAGGGCATGCCGGGCTTTATCATTATCATGTCAGCGCCTTCCTCCAAATCCATTCCTACTTCCCATATTGCTTCGTCTGAATTTGCCGGATCCATCTGATAAGTAGATTTGCTTCCTTCGCCCAAACTAGTGGCCGAGCCTACCGCATCTCGAAAGGGGGCATAAAAACCAGAGGCATACTTCGCCGAGTAAGCGAGAATGCGGGTGTGGATGTATTTATGGCTATCAAGGGCATCTCGTATTGCAGCAATGCGCCCATCCATCATGTCGGATGGTGCTACCACATCGGTCCCAGCTTGTGCATGCATTAGTGCTTGCTGTGCGAGTATTTTTACGGTTTCGTCGTTCATCACATATCCGTTGGCATCGACCAAACCGTCTTGGCCGTGACTTGTATATGGGTCAAGAGAAATGTCGGTGATGATACCGAGTTCAGGAAAGTGCTTCTTCAGTTTGCTCACTATCTGTGGAACAAGTCCCTTGGGATTGAGGGCCTCATTGGCAGTGAGACTCTTTTGGCTGGGCTCGATTACTGGAAAAATCGCAAGTGCCGGTATACCGAGTTGTAAGCATTTCTCCGCCTGATGCATCAGTATATCTTCACTTTGTCGCATCACTCCAGGCATTGAAGGTATTTTTTCCTCTCGATTTTTCCCATTTAGTACAAATACTGGATAAATAAGATCATCTGTGAGCAAATGGTTTTCTCGCACAAGACGGCGTGAAAATTCGTCGCGTCGCAGGCGCCTCATCCTTTTCTGTGGGAACTGACCAAAACTTGTCATTGTCTTCATATATAAGAAAAAAGAAAATTTAATAATAAATAAGGGTAATGACTAGAACAGAATTAGTTTAAAGGTTTTAAAAAAGGTGAAGGTCGAATTTTAGTTGTGATGGAAATATCGGAACCTGCACGTTTTTATGGGCTTTATAGGTATGGATAGATCATATTTTTGTTTATTTTTTAAAATTTGATATGTACTAATTTAAGCGAGTTTTAAGTGGCCCTTGGAGCATCTCAATGCCGTGATGTTATTTCGAAGATTGAAACCCATTCTTACTATGGTAGATACAGCATTGCTTGTCGTGTTTCCCATTATCGATCAGGCATCGTAGCTGTCGAGCCCATCATAGTAAATCACTCTTATTTTTATTTATAGCATGGTCTTGTCCCTTACCTATTACCTAGAATAATTGATAGCCTAGAATAATTGATAGTAGTCTTATACGTGACCATGATACAGTCTAATGCGAGTTGGGTAACAGGCAGATTTACGACACTAGGGAATACCCATAGCATTAGTCTGGTTATATTCAATTTCAATTGAATAATTATGCCATTTATTTTCGATCTAACAAAAGGTTAATACCTATTTTGCATCATGGTTTTGGTAATGATTTATGCTTAATAATTAATATTTCGGGAACTTACTCCTAATATTGTCGTCTCATGATTAGACAACTTTGGTTGTTTCCTGCTCTTCTCCCTGAGCTGGTACCTTAATTATCACTTATTAAGGTAGTTTGCCCCCGGTTTTCTTCCCCTTTAACCGGGGGTTTTTTATTTTAGGTTTTAACTTTGATACGGGGTAAGTTTTTGAGTCGGATCCGGGTCTAATTCAAGCCAGTTACCAAGTACCGCATAAGCTTCTTTGACACCTTTTTTAGAAGTACTGGAAAACAGTTGCACACTACATTGTGGGTAGGTTTCTCGCAAAGATTCTAGTACGTTCTGGAGGATTTTCCCAGCTTGTTCTCGGGTCAGTTTATCTGCCTTAGTAAGTAAAACATGCACCGGCTTTCCAGTTGGTGTGAACCAGTCCAGCATACGCCGATCCAGTAGGGTTAATGGATGACGCACATCCATGATAAGTACCATGCCATATAGGGGTTTCCGAGTTTGCAAATAGGTGCTAAGCAGGTTTTCCCAGTGCTGGCGGATTTCAATTGGAACCTTAGCGTATCCATAGCCAGGAAGATCAACCAAAAAGTGCCTATTTCCAAGTTTAAAGAAATTGATATGCTGAGTTCGCCCTGGTGTCTTGCTGACGAAAGCGAGACGGTTACGATTTGCAAGCGTATTGATAACGCTAGATTTACCAGAGTTTGAACGCCCGGCAAAGGCAATTTCCACCCCATTTGGTGGTGGCAAATCTTGCAGGTGATTGATGGTGGTGTAAAAGGTCGTGTGCTGGAAAATAGACATAAGTTTCCGAATCAGGCTTGCTGGAGATAGAAAATTAGTTTTTAGTTAAGTTTTAATACCAGATATGTTTAAGCGCCAGATATGGATGTCCAAGATATTCCCTAATTTAGACTTATACCGGTGCCCTTGAATTTTCTTCTGCAATTAATACAAGGCCTTCCAACACCAGGTTATCCACCACCTTAGCGGCCATACTAAGCTGGGATTGAAGCTGTTGGGATCCGCCTCCGCTGATGATGCACTTAGGTACATGACCCAAAGTAACGGTAAGCAGCACGGTCATGCGCTCTATTGCACCGACCAGTGCCTGTATTGCACCACTGTGCATGGCATCTGCAGTGTTGTCCGGATAATCATTAAACTCCCCTTCCTGGAGTTGCAACGACGTGGCGTTGGTTGCTAGCGTTTTTTTCATAAGATCAAGACCAGGAACGATAATACCGCCTAGAAACTCTCCTGTATCGGAAAGGGTGTCCACCGTCATTGCAGTGCCTACATCCACTACCAAGCAACCTTTTCGTTGCAGTCCCCATGCTGCAATCAAGGCAGCCCACCGATCGCTGCCTAGCAGAGATGGTTCAGCGTAGTAATTTCGAACACCGCATTGATACGCAAGTGCGGCGATCCATTTAGGTTGTACCTCCCAGTAGGAAAGCAACTTAGACAGCGCTGTCTTTGTTTTGGTGTTTGCTACGTTAGAAACCATGACACATAGGGGTTTTGGTAAGTCTTGCCATTCCTGTCGTAACAACATACTGCTATCTTGTGCAGCTTTCCCTTGTGTTAACCAGCAGCAGCCATCATGCAGTCCCCACTTGATATGGGTGTTACCAGAATCTACAGCCATTAAATAGGCCATGTTATGGTACCTTGCGTAACGTGATTTTACCGCTACTAAAACAATGAGTACCTGCCAGAGTTTGCAGTAGTAACGATCCATCGTTCGTAACACCTTGTACCACGCCCTTCTGGATTGAGCCGTCGGGTAGGTGAAGGGTAACAGGTTTATTTTCAAATCCATGATGATTTGCCCATTCATTCCTAAAGGGTTTAAAGCCTTGGTTCTCAAATTTTCTCAGCACGATTGCCAGTTGAATCAGTAATCTGGCCATTAACTTATTGCGGTCTGGTATTTTTCCAGTGACGGAGAACAAATCCGTTGCGCTTTGGTCTATATTGGACTTTATGTTGTTCGATAATTTTAGATTCATGCCAACGCCGATTACGGCGAAAGTAGGGCCCTGCGCACCCCCCCGTAATTCGATCAGTATGCCTGCGAGTTTTCGGTAGCGGGACATCACATCGTTCGGCCACTTAAGTGCGACGTCTTTTATCCCTGAAGATTCCAATGCGCGGATGAGGGCTACTCCGATAGCCAAGCTTAAACCCGACAGGAAGCTTGCTCCCTTCTGGAATTGCCACAGAAGTGAAAATGTAAGGCTGTCACCTAGTCCCGAATGCCATTGCTGTCCACGCTGCCCACGTCCATTGGTTTGAAATTCCGTTGCTATTACATTGATAGCAGTAGTGTTGGTACTGCCAGAATTTTCTTTCATCGCAGCTTTTTGCAGCAGCAAAGTGTTGGTTGATTTAGTGGTATCCAACAATTCAAGGTGAAATTTTTTTGCTTCCATGCCAAGATGTTTTAGAATCGTATCCCTTTTTAGCCATTGCACTGGATTAAGCAGACGGTAGCCACGACCTTGAACCCTATGTACTGCCAATCCTACTTCATTCAGTCCATGCAACGCGGTAGATACGCTTGTAAGCGACACATCAAGATCCCGGGCAATAGTTGCGCCAGAATGGAACTCGCCGTCGCTCAATAGGCGTAATATGGAAAAAGTTAGTGGTTTCATGGCAGTCACACAGTGTAGTCACACAGTGTAGAGCAAACTACCTTGTCTGTGCCACAGACGATTCATGCCTAAATATATTTCGCGTTAAGGATGATGCTGGGTAAACTGTGACATTTATCTGCACTATTAATGTATTCCCGTTAGGTTGGGTGCGGCACATCATATTTCGAGAGACTGACTTGAAAGACACATCTGCTATTACTTTACCTGTTGCACCTACTTCCAACTTCATCCGCAACATTATTGACGAAGACAATCGTATCAATAAGTGGGGCGGGCGCGTAGAAACCCGTTTTCCACCAGAACCTAACGGCTATTTGCACATTGGTCATGCCAAGAGTATATGCCTCAATTTTGGCCTTGCTCGTGATTATAAAGGGGTATGCCATCTGCGCTTTGATGACACTAATCCGGAAAAAGAAGAACAAGAATACGTTGATTCAATACTCGATTCGGTTAAATGGCTTGGCTTCGATTGGGGGGAGCACCTGCACTATTCATCCGATTATTTCGACAAGCTTTACGAATTCGCCGAGTATCTTATTAATCAAGGGAAAGCCTATGTGGATAGCCTTACTATTGAGGAAATCCGCAAACAACGCGGTACCTTGACCAAGGTTGGTTGCAACAGCCCGTACCGTGATCGTCCAGTCGGTGAAAATTTGGATCTGTTTCGCCGCATGAAACTGGGAGAGTTTGCCGATGGTGTTCACGTGTTACGCGCTAAAATTAGCATGCTTTCTCCCAACATTAATTTGCGTGATCCGGTTATCTATCGCATCCGACGTGTTCACCATCATCGTACCGGTGACCAATGGTGTATTTATCCGATGTACGATTACACTCATTGTATTTCCGATGCCCTGGAGAATATTACCCACTCCATTTGTACCCTGGAATTCGAGGATCACCGCCCACTCTATGACTGGATACTGACCCAATTAAAAAATATAGTTCCCTGTCATCCGCAGCAAATAGAGTTTGCACGACTCAAGCTCACCTATGCCGTGATGAGCAAACGGATCATGATCGAACTGGTTGAAGGTAGATTCGTAGAGGGTTGGGACGATCCACGCATGCTTACTCTGTCTGGACTACGCCGCCGCGGTTACACCCCTGAGTCGATTCGTTTGTTTGCTGAGCGTATTGGTGTCAGCAAAGCTGATTCATGGATAGATATGGGCGTGCTTGAGGATTGCTTGCGCGAAGACCTGAACGAACGTGCACAACGTCGCATCGTCGTGTTGAAGCCACTGAAGCTTATCATAGACAATTACCCAGAGGGTGGCGAAGAGGAGTGTTTTGCTTTTAATCACCCACAAAAACCTGAGTGGGGGAAGCGTGTTGTGCCACTATCGAAAACCCTTTACATTGAGCGTGATGATTTTATGGAGATACCAGCTAAGGGCTACTTTCGCCTTGCGCCCGGAGCAGAAGTGCGGTTGCGTTACGCCTATATCGTAAAGTGTGTAAGAGTAGTGAAAAACGCCAGCGGTGAAATCGAGGAAATTCACTGTACCTACGACCCTGACACCAAGAGCGGCACAACAGGAGCAAAAACGCGCAAAGTCAAGGGTAATATTCATTGGCTTTCATCTAAACATGCTCACAAAGGCGAAGTGCGCCTTTATGACCGTTTGTTTTCCCATTCTCATCCTGACGTAAGTGATAGGGATTACAAGGCGCTTCTCAATGCACATTCGAAGGAGATTATCACTGCATATATAGAATTTTCACTCAACGAGGCTCAACCGGAAGAGCGTTTCCAGTTTGAGCGAAATGGTTACTTTGTTGCCGATCGTGTGGATACGAAGCCAGGCAGGCCAGTGTTTAACCGTGCTGTAACCCTGAAGGATTCGTGGGGAAAAAGTACTTAATGCTTAATGTTGGGTTGACCCAAGCTATCTATTAAATAAAATATGATGCGATTTTTTGGTTTTCTAATACCTATTCTCTATTGAAATTATTTTCCCTTTCTACCTTTTATTATATGTGCCCTTTTATTATATGTGCCCAGACTGAGTCGATGAGACAGCAAAGTCTAAACGTTTTGCATTACACCCCATTGCATTTTTTGGTTTCTGTGTCTTCACTGGGACGCGGCGTTTATGGTCACGAAAGGGTCATGATACCTGCGCCCACAAATGTTGCCTTGATGTGTGGTTATTATATCAACCAATACTTGTTTGGTCGGGCCATCCTCATCGGACCAATTAGAATTGTTTGGTAGTCGAGGTAGTCAAGTTTGCACGATATCTTTAGTATAGTTCAAAGCGTATACACAGTTATAGTGTGTATTTACAAAGGGTTTGAGTTTACTTGTGAGCTTTCCTTTCGTTGCGAAAAGACAGCGAACAGGTAATGTTGCAAAAAAACAACACTTTTCAGGTTCATTGCGCAAAAATATCTTGATTTTCCTTGCTATGTGTCGCCGTCTTAGGCACAATCTTCATCACCTGCTCGATGTTGAGAGGAGAAGCCGTATACAAAACTAACGTTGTAAATGAAGGGTAGAGAGTTTGAATTTGTTTTTATTACTCACTAGGGAGGCTGTCATCATGAAGTTAGATCAAATTAAAAATAATTTATTGCATACGGGGGTTGCTATCGCGCTAGTTGCAGGGATGGCGTCATTCACTCTGCCCAGTGCATACGCGGGTGGTAAGATCACCATCGACGATACGAAGTGGATCAGTATCGGAATGGGTATGCGAATGTCATACAACGCCGTACAAAATTTTTCTGCGTCTACAGGAGCACGGGCGTTGGGAGCTACAGGGTTGGTTGCACCTGGGTACTCAGCCAATCCCCTTTCGGGCGCGGATTACAGCAGCGATTTTGGTCTCAACAACGCTCGTATTTACATAGACGGGCAGATTCATAAGTACATCAAGTTCACGTTCAATACTGAATGCTTTAACTGCTTTATTGGCGGTAATGCTGCTGTCTTCGGGGGTAATTCTTCAGTCGGCATGCTGGATGCGATCGGGAAGTTTGAGTTTAACCGGTACTTTAATATTTGGGCAGGGCGTACGTTGGTACCTAACACGCGTGGCGAACTGAATGGTCCTTTCTACCACCAAACCTTTGAAGGCTTTAAGACCCCGTTCTTCCCAGCAGACTTTAGTGGAAACTTTAACGGAGCTTTAGGAGCTTTTACGTCTGCTCCAGGTCAAGCAGGACTCTATGGTCGTGACAATGGTGTGGTCTTCTTTGGTGACTTAGAAATACCGCAACCATGGGGAAATAACGGAACGTTGCAATATTCAACCATGATTTCCACTGGTTTGAAATCAGCTTTCCTTTTGGGGCCGAATCAAAAAGAAAGCAATAGCTGGACTGGACGTCTTACCTATAACTTTCTTAATCCAGAGAAGAATCCAGGCTACTACACCAGTGGTGGCTACTACGGTGGAGCTGGCGATATTCTCGCGCTTGCTATTGCGGTGCAACATCAGAAAGATGGTGCAGGCACTTTTGCTCAAAGATCTGATTTCACCGGTCTGGTTGTCGACCTTCTGTTTGAAAAACCATTCGAAAATAATATGGGAACGTTCACGTTCAATGCTGAGTACAAACATTTCTGGGCGGACTACGACAAACTAACTGGTGGGGCCACCGCATTTGCTGGTCCGGCCTGCTTCTGTATGTTTAGAGGCACGTCGTGGACCATGTACGGATTGTATCTGATCCCGCATAAAGTAGGAATTGGTCGATTCCAGCCCTATGGACGTTTTACCAGTATTACACCTGACATGAGTAGCAACCGTGAGGAACTCGAGTTTGGTACAAACTATGTTATCGATGGTTACAATGCTCGTCTTTCAGCATTCTACCAACATGGCGATCTCTATACCAAAGGCTTGTTCTATGGCCCTATTGCAGTCGGTAAGAAAGTCGATAAATTTACGGTTGCTCTCCAGTTACAAATATAAAAAAGGTGGGTTTTAACTAGCATTTCTACTCTTCTTCTTCAAAAGCCGAGACCCGTATTGGGGTTTCGGCTTTTTTTTGTTCGTCCTTTTCCAAGATCATTGTGTAATTGATTCGGTTCTCATGACGGCTCGCTTTCGATTTGATCATGGGCATAGAATTGTATGCGGGCCAAAAGGCAAATTTGTTGTTGGTTAGTGTGTAGAAGAAGCCGCAACAAAATTAGTAAATTGTGGGTACCCTATACTTTAGGAATTCCCGCGAAAATGTCATCAGATGAATTATTTTCTTAAAAAACTTGTCATCGAGTTAAATTCACTAACAGTAAAGTAAATGTGAAAGAGTATAAAATGTACTCTTTCCAAATTAAGATATTTACCTGAAGGATGTAGTTTTTCCGAGATAGTGGCGGGTGTTCGCAGAAAATCCGGATGGATTCGTTAAAATTTGGCGCTGTACATGCATTATGTGCATAGGTTAAGGGATCATTTCTATAAAATCAGTTCAATAATTTTGGCTCCTCTATCTTCTCTAGTAGGACGTATTTCTTTATCCATCCCACTACGCTATCTAGCCCCTCAAGTGTCACCAAATTGGTAAACACAAAAGGGCTGCCTTTACGCATTCTTCTTGCATCAGATTCCATAACCTCTAGGCTTGATCCTACATAGGGCGCTAAATCTATTTTATTAATTACTAGTAAATCTGAGCGAGTGATGCCAGGGCCACCCTTTCGGGGTATCTTTTCTCCCCCTGCAACATCAATCACAAAAATAGTTACATCCGCCAGATCAGGGCTGAATGTTGCAGAAAGATTATCTCCTCCGCTTTCTATCATCATTATTTCAATATCTGGGTGACGGCTCATCATTTCATCAATCGCTTCAAGATTCATACTTGCATCTTCTCGAATTGCAGTGTGGGGGCAGCCGCCTGTTTCAACTCCAATGATTCTATCTTTTGGCATGATGCTATTCTTTGTCAAAAACTCCGCATCTTCTTTTGTATAAATATCATTTGTAATTACGCCAATGCTGTAATCATCTAGAAGTTTCCGTGTTAATCTTTCTATCAGTGCAGTCTTACCAGAGCCTACAGGTCCCGCCACGCCAATTCTTACGTATGTTCTGACTCTCTTCTCTGTCATTATTTGGTCGCTCCAGTTAGTATAATTAAGTTCAAGACATGTATAAACGAGAGTATAGGCGTTCATGTTGCATACAGCGTATGTCCAAACCAATGTTTAAGAGGCCTACT
>SMXG01000086.1 GCA_004356775.1 Betaproteobacteria bacterium
CGAGAAAGCCATCGTGTTCCAACTAGGTGAGATAGTCTCGGTAAAGACTGATCCAGGGTTATATTTCAAGATTCCTATGGTACAGAGTGTGCGCTTTTTTGATTCGCGTATATTGACCATGGATGCAGAAGAACCAGATCGGTATATCACCTCAGAAAAAAAGAATGTGCTAGTGGACCTGTTCGTCAAGTGGCGCATCATCGATGTTAAGCAATATTACATCAGTGTGCGAGGTGACGAAGATATGGCTAAGGTTCGTCTGGCACAGACGGTAAACGCTAGTCTACGTGATGAATTTGGTAATCGCACGGTACACGAGGTAATTTCTGGCGAACGCGACCAGATTATGGAAATAATGCGTCAGAAGGCTGACAGGGATGCCCGCAAGATTGGAATAGAGGTAGTGGATGTACGACTAAAGCGCGTTGACTTGCCAGCAGAAGTAAGCTTATCGATCTACCGCCGAATGGAAGCAGAAAGAACACGTGTGGCTAATGAACTGCGCTCGACCGGTGCGGCAAACTCTGAAAAAATTCGTGCCGATGCAGACCGTCAACGCGAGGTAATCATGGCAGAAGCTTATCGAGATGCCCAAACGATCAAGGGACAAGGTGATGCCAAGGCCGCAGAAATCTACGCCGAAGCATTTCAGAAGAATCCAGAATTCTATTCATTCTATCGCAGTTTGGAGGCGTATAAACAAAGTTTCCGGAATAAAGGTGACATAATGATTCTGGAGCCAACTTCCGAGTTTTTCAAATACATGAAGAGTTCAGGTAAGAGCGGAACATAAGTACTAAGAATCACCGTAATTCCAGGCTCACATATTTGTTTGTGCTATTTTTATAGTACGGTATAGTTACTATACAAGTTTATTACTATTGGTTAGCAAAAAATCTCGCTCAGAGCTTCGGTTTATTTAGACGTCCTATATTGGAGTTATTAGAGCATGTGGGACACTTTGCTAATGGCATTTGCATTGATGTTAGTGTTGGAAGGGATACTACCGTTCTTACTGCCTGGTATTTGGCGCGAGACCTTCAAGAAGCTGATCGAGATTAGTGATAATCAAATACGTTTCATCGGCTTGACATCAATGCTGCTGGGATTGCTGTTTCTATACCTTGTGAAATAAATCCACATCGTCACACTTCAACTCAGTGTTGTCCGAACAATAAATATGCGTAATTGGGTTCTACCCGAATACATTGAAGATATTCTACCCGCGGAAGCACTGCGCATAGAAACGATGCGGCGGCGCATTTTGGACTGGCTGTTAGTGCATGGTTATCAATTGGTGGCCCCCCCCATGTTGGAATTTGTAGAATCACTGATCTCGGGTAGCGGCGGTGATATGAATTTACGCATGTTCAAGATGGTTGATCAATTAAGCGGCAGAATGATGGGTTTACGTGCAGACATAACACCTCAGGCTGCGCGTATTGATGCTCACTTGCTGAATTGCAAAGGTATTACCCGTTTATGCTATGTAGGTAGTGTGCTACACACAGTACCGTCAGGATTGACTAGCACCCGCGAACCGCTCCAGATTGGTGCAGAAATTTTTGGCCATGCCGGATTGGAAAGTGATCTTGAAATCCATCGGCTCATGTTGCAAAGTCTAGCAATTTCCGGAATAGATAAAATCCATCTTGACCTTGGCCATGTTGCCGTATTTCGTAGCCTTGTTAAAGGTGCTGGAATTCCGACTGGTTTGGAAGCAGAATTGTTTAGTGCACTACAAGCTAAGAATGTCTCCGGATTAAAAGAACTCTGCACGGAATTCGACAAGTGTATAGACAAAAATACGCGACAGGCCTTGATGTTGTTACCGAAACTATATGGCGACAAAAAGATATTAGCACAAGCACGCAAATTTCTACCTGATTACCCAGAAATCAAGAAAGCACTGGATGAATTAGAAATAGTAGCAGCGAAATTGAAGTTGGTGGTGGATACTCTTGCATTCGATCTGGCCGACTTACGTGGCTACCATTACCACAGTGGTATCGTATTCGCAGCTTATGCCGATGGCTACCCCAACGCAGTTGCACTAGGCGGACGTTATGATGATATCGGCAAGGCATTTGGAAGGGCTCGTCCAGCAACCGGATTTAGCATGGATTTACGTGAGTTATCGAGACTGATAAAAAACCCATATCCCTGTCCTAAGAAAATCCTAGCGCCTTATAGAAAAAACGACAAACGTCTTGAGAAAAGAATTGAGCAGCTTCGCACTAAGAACCAGATAGTGATTGTGGAATTGCCGAGACATGAGGGTAACAGAGATACATTTAACTGCGACAGAAAACTAGTATTACAAAATAAAGTATGGAAAGTTGTTGATATCTAATTTTACCCTCATAAACACTTAACTCCAAAATTACTTATCAGTACAATATTTGTTTTCTCTGCAAGCTCCAGGATTTTTTATGGAATATTTCTTAATGCTTAAGCAACATGTTTAAAAACGTGGTTGTGGTTGGCACCCAATGGGGTGACGAAGGGAAAGGCAAGATTGTGGATTGGCTGACAAACCACGCCCAGGGAGTGATCCGCTTCCAGGGTGGGCATAATGCTGGGCACACGTTAGTCATCGGTGGCAAAAAAACCATTTTGCATTTGATACCTTCTGGAATTTTGCATAACAACATAGCTTGTTATATTGGCAATGGCGTAGTGGTATCCCCGAAAGCGTTGCTTGAAGAAGTCGACATGTTGGAACAAGCTGGAGTTGACGTACAGGGACGGTTACATATCAGCAAAGCCTGTCCGCTCATTTTACCCTGCCACGTCGCGCTTGATAATGCTCGAGAAACAGCAATGGGTGCAGACAAGATTGGCACCACGGGACGAGGCATTGGCCCCGCCTACGAGGATAAGGTCGCACGGCGAGCAGTGCACATACAGGATCTATTCCACCGTGACCGCTTTGCAGCTAAACTTGGTAAAATTCTTGATTATTATAATTTCGTACTGAAAAACTATTTTCGTGCGCCCATTGTAGATTTTCAGAAAACCATGGATGACACCCTGTCACTGGCTGGGCGCATTAAACCAATGGCAGCGGATGTCTCACAACTTTTATTTGAAGCCAACAAAGCAGGTGACAACCTATTATTTGAGGGTGCACAAGGAACGATGCTTGACATAGATCATGGCACCTATCCGTATGTTACCTCTAGTAATTGCGTTGCAGGTGCAGCGTCAACAGGCAGTGGTGTCGGTCCACAAATGTTGCATTATGTGTTGGGCATCACTAAAGCCTACGCCACACGGGTTGGTGCAGGGCCCTTTCCCACAGAACTAGATGATGACGTTGGCAAACATATGGCTAAACGCGGAAACGAATTTGGTGCGACCACGGGTCGCCCACGTCGTTGCGGCTGGTTCGACGCGGTAGCTATGAAACGCTCGGTCCAGATCAACGGCATATCTGGTCTGTGCGTCACTAAACTTGACGTGCTAGATGGTGTCGAAACTCTACGGATAGGCATAGGCTACAAATTGAGAAAAGGTGAAAAAGAAGAAGAATTAGGTAGTATCCTGCCAATAGGCGCAGATGAACTGGCTCAATGCAAACCTATCTATGAGGAAATGCTAGGATGGACGGATAGTACCGTAGGAATTAAAAATTTTGAGCAATTACCTAAAGCGGCACAGAATTATCTGAAGAGAATTGAGTCAGTGTGCGAAGTTCCGGTGGACATGATCTCAACTGGACCAGATAGAGAAGAAACTATCGTACTACGACATCCATTTGACTAATCTTGTGTTTTTTATTTTTAACCCTGAACTATTCACTAATAGCATAATTTCCTCTTCCACACACGTTAACATATGAACCAGTTTACGCTCAACTCATACATTTACGATCACAAGCACCGATCAAGTTATGCCCAACAAGATTTACTACAACAGCGCATGTCCTGTTTGTAATGCAGGCATCAAGAATCAGCGCAAGCGCATGGAAGCATGTGGCCTTAAGGACATCGAGTGGGTTGATGTACACACTAATCCAGGGGCAGTATCTGAGATTGGTACTTCGTTGAATCAAGTTCGGGAGAGACTGTACGTCAAAGATCTTAATGGTAAACTTAATGTTGGTATGGACGCATTCACATGCCTATGGTCACAAACGAACGGACAGCGCTGGCTTGCTAAACTGTTACGGTTACCTGTTTTCAAGCAACTTTCGCGCTTGATGTACAACCTCTTTGCTTATCTCCTATACCGATGGAATTGTACCAAGAAACGCTGGTAATCACTGTTTATAGGAATCGTGAAGAAGGTGTAGCATGGTAATTCTCATCTCACCTAAACGGCTATACCAAAATGACCGCATTCCTCTGTAGGCATATAATTTAATTAAAGTTTATTCCTACACTTTAAACTGAGGTATTCTAGAAGTTGTAGATCAGTGATTTCTTACCCCATGTTATTCGTTAAGGTTTGCCCTGCTTCAACTCTATAAAACGCTTTCTAGAGGCACTGAATTTAACCTTGATATTTTCTATTTCCTCCTTCCTCTTTACTAATTCGTCCTTCAAACGCCTTACTTCTTTTTTTGCAGAATTCATCTCTTTCTTGATTGAGGCAAGCACGGGACTCTTGGTTTTCAAAGCCTCTACAAATTGCAACTTCAACACTTCAAGCCGGGATTGGGAAACTTTAAGCTGCGGCTCGATCCCTTTGATAGCCAATTCTACTGGCCGAATGTTACGATCACGTGCCAGATCAATCTCTTTTTTATCGGTATAGATGGCAAGTAGCGCAGTATCAAGCCTTTTCTTGTCCTTGGCCCTTTTCTTCTCTGCCGCTTCGCGTTTGGCTTGTTCTTCCGCTTCTTGCAATTCCAGTTCCCCTGCTATTTCCTTGATAACCACACCGTGGTCACTCATCTCGGTAATCACCTTGCCGAGACACTCGGGTGGTGGAGTATTGTCGTAGTACTGAGTCCTGCCTTTGTCATCCACGCACTTCTTCAGTGCTGCAAACACCGGTTGAGTAAAGACAAATACAGAGACAAACAAAATTATGGTAAACCAACGCATGGATTTCTCCTGTTAAATTTCTTAATCAGACAACCCCATATTGTGCGCGATAACTTTGTACCGCACGTAGATTGAGCACTAGATCATCCCTGTCCTGCAAGTAGCTCATTAAGTTGTCCAGATTAATGATACTAACTACCGGAATCCCATACATCTGTCGAACTTCTTGTGCTGCTGACAAACTCTCACTCCCCCGTTCCATTCTGTCAAGGGCAATGATTACACCACAGGGTATAGCACCAGACGCACGAATAAGGTCGACAGTTTCACGTATTGACACGCCAGCAGAAATTACGTCATCAACGATCAACACCCGTCCAGAAAGTGGCAAACCTATTATACTACCGCCTTCTCCATGATCTTTTACTTCTTTTCGATTGAAGCAGAAGGGATAATTATTCCCAATCTCAGACAGAGCAATGGAGATAGCACTAACCAATGGAATGCCCTTGTAGGCCGGACCAAACAGCATGTCAAACGGAAGCTGGGCGGAGAGGATAGCTTTCGCGTAAAATTGCCCAATCTTACGCAGAGAATCGCCATCATTGAACAGTCCGGTGTTAAAAAAATATGGCGACAACCGCCCTGTTTTGGTTTTAAATTCACCAAAGCGTAGCACGTTGTGGCTGATGGCAAACTCGACGAATTCTTGCCGGAAATTAGGCATAGCTATGACAAATCAAAAAAAATAAACATGCGAATTATAACGCTTAACCTAAATGGCGTGCGCTCCGCCTCAAGTAAGGGTTTCTTCCGCTGGCTGCCAAAACAAGGGGCAGACATTGTGTGTGTACAAGAACTGAAAGCCCAAGCTACAGATCTCACCAGTGATATGCTTACACCTAGTAACTACTATGGCTATTTTCACTGTGCTAAAAGAAAAGGATATAGTGGGGTAGGTATTTTCTGCCGACGCAAGCCAAACAAAATTATTGAAGGTGTTGGCATTACCAAGATTGATTCTGAGGGACGCTATCTGCGTGCTGACTTTGATAATTTGAGCATAATTTCAGTTTATCTTCCTTCTGGTTCCAGCGGTGAACACCGTCAAACAGACAAATTTTTCTTCTTGAAACACTTTTTTCCCTTACTCGAGAAACTCATACTAAGTGACAGAGAAGTCATTTTATGCGGTGACTGGAATATTGCCCATAAGGAAATCGATCTGAAAAACTGGCGATCCAATCAAAAAAATTCTGGCTTTCTGCCAGAAGAGCGTGCCTGGCTTACCAAAATTCTCGACAAACTCAAGTTTGTCGATGTATTCCGGAAAATCAATCAAGAACCAAATCAATACACATGGTGGTCCAATCGGGGACAAGCCTGGATCAAGAATGTAGGCTGGCGAATTGATTATCAGATCGCTACGCCAAAGATTGCTGGCAAAGCCACTGAAGTTTCGATTTACAAAGCGGAACGTTTCTCCGACCACTCACCGCTCATCATCGACTACGACTACAACCTATGATGCATGCTGACCTAGCTGGCTGGCTACATGCTTTCCGTATTTACACCCATCCACGGGTGTTGGGGATGCTTTCACTAGGCTTTTCAGCTGGGCTTCCGCTTCTTCTGATACTGGGTACTCTGTCATTTTGGTTAAGAGAAGCAGGGATAGACCGCTCGACCATCGGTTACTTAAGCTGGATTGGGTTAGCTTATGCTTTTAAATGGATGTGGTCACCACTAGTGGATCGTTTGCCGTTGCCACTACTGACCCAATTACTAGGACGACGGCGTGCATGGATACTTCTATCGCAAGTAATCATCACTATCGCATTAGTCGGGATGGCAAACACAGACCCTCTGGAAAACCTGACTCATATAGTGTTTTTTGCCTTAGCAGTAGCTTTTGCATCTGCCACGCAGGATATTGCGCTGGACGCCTATCGAATCGAAGCTGTAGCACTGAGACTACAAGGAGCCATGGCAGCAACTTATCAGGCGGGTTATCGCCTAGCCATGATTCTAGCTTCCGCAGGAGTGCTATGGATAGCATCAGCGGTAGATCCATCGGAAACTACTTACGACTACTCACCCTGGCGCACTGCCTATCTGGTAATGGCTGCAAGTATGGCTGTAGGTATGATCACTACTCTAATCATCCGCGAACCAGAAGTTCCTGTTACCCGTCTTATTTCTGAGAATGAAGATTACGCTAGGAAAACTATTGCACACTGGAATCTGAATGCACAACTTACGGAAATATTAGCTTGGCTGTACGGTGCGATGGTTGCGCCGTTCCGAGATTTTATCGTGCGCCATGGCCGGCGTGCATTGTTAATTCTTGCGCTAATAGCTGTTTACCGTATCTCAGATGTGGTAATGGGAGTGATGAGTAACCCTTTTTATGTGGATATGGGTTACACCAAGAACGAGGTAGCCACTGTATCTAAAGTCTATGGAGTTATCATGACGATCGTGGGTGCAGCCATGGGCGGAGTGCTCATAGCAAAAATCGGTATTATGCGAACGTTGTTCCTGGGAGCGGTATTGTCTGCAGCAACTAACTTACTGTTCGTCTGGCTAGCTGGACGTGGACATGACGTGGCAGGATTGGTATTCACTATCTCTGCAGACAACCTGTCAGCCGGCATTGCTTCTAGTGCCTTTATCGCCTATCTTTCTGGATTGACTAATTCAGCATATTCTGCCACACAGTATGCACTGTTCAGTTCGGTGATGCTGTTACTGCCGAAATTCATCGCTGGATTCAGTGGCATCTTTGTCGATTCATACGGCTACGCCAGTTTTTTTACTGGTACTGCGTTACTCGGCTTGCCAGTGCTGGTGTTGGTATGGCTAGCTGGGCAAGAAAAGTTTGAGTCTCTGGACATACCTTCGAATTCCAAGTGAAGCCGGCAACCATCACTTCTGCCGTTCGAAACGGTAAAACGCCAGCATTCCAAAAAAATTAGGAGCGAATGAGATTTGATGGTCTCCATTCATTATCCTGCGTTCAAGAATGTGTACACCATGCTGACGGCAGAATCTTTCAAAATCACCAAGCGTACATAAATGAATATTCGGCGTATCAAACCACTGATACGGTAACGTCTCCGAAACAGGCATATGGCCAAATATTACCTGTAAACGGTTTTTCCAATAGCCAAAGTTGGGAAACGATACAATACCCTCCTTACTTACACGCATCATTTCCTTTATGAGGTCCTCAGTATGTTTCATCGCCTGCAGTGTTTGCGACAAAATCACATAGTCGAAGGATCGTGATTCAAAACTCGATAATCCTGATTCTAGATCGCTTTGAATTACATTTATCCCATTATTGAAGCATGCCTGAATGTTTTCGTCGTCAATTTCTACACCATAACCATGGACATCACGCACATCGCGCAAATAACGCAATAATGAGCCGTCACCACAGCCAAGATCGAGCACTTTCGCTCCTGGCTTCACCAATGTAGCAATGGCAGCAAAATCAGGTCTAGAGATAGTGGATGAAGTAGCAATATTAGTCATTTTCATCAGTATTTGCAGAGTATAATTTCAAACAGCTATAATCGAAGATTATTAAGAGAAATTCGATCTCATTATCCCGTTCCTACCTACGCGACCTGTCCCGTTATGTTACTTTCATAAGTTTAGTGTCCCGTCCAGTTAGGCATAACAGATGCAGCTCATAAGTTGGGGTCATGTCTAAACGACACATTATTCTTCCCCTTGCACCATTGTGATCGGAACTCGCAAAGTCTAATGCCTATCTATTACTAGATGTGCCCAATTCATAATAGAATTGCAAATGAATATAAGGATCGGCACATTGCCGTCATGCACCAACAGATAGGGCGTAATAGAATTAAAGGATAACCATTAAACTTCTCCGTCAAGCTGACGCAGCGTAACGTAACATCAGGCGCGTAACTTCTGGGAGGTTGTTGTGTGAACGATAATCAAAAAACACCAATAACTGGGACCTCCGTTCTAAATATTAATATTATTCATATAAGCTCGCACCAACTCGTGATAATGGCGGTCCTCCATTAAGAAGGAGTCGTGGCCATAGCTGGAAGTAATTTCCGCATAACTAACATTTAACTCGTTATCCAGTAATGCCTTGACGATTGTACGTGAACGCTCAGGCGAGAAACGCCAATCTGTGGTAAAAGATAGCACCAGAAAATTTGCTTGAGCAACACTGAACGCCTTTTTCAGATCACCGTCGTAATCGTGTGCTGGGTCAAAATAATCTAGAGCCTTAGTCATTAGCAAATAGGTATTGGCATCAAACTGATCAGCAAACTTATCTCCCTGATAGCGTAGGTATGATTCGATCTCAAATTCAACGTCGAAACCAAAACCAAGCGCCCCATTACGCAATTCTCGTCCAAACTTTTCGGCCATCGAATCGTCGGATAAATATGTGATGTGTCCCAACATGCGTGCAAGTCGCAAGCCTCGATGTGGCACTACATCATGCGAGCAGTAATCCCCACCGTAAAAATCAGGATCTGTCATTATCGCCTGACGCGCAACATCGTTGAACGCAATGTTCTGTGCAGTTAGCTTTGCAGAGGCGGCAATAACCAGTACATGCCGTACTCTATCTGGATAATCAAGCGCCCATTGCAAAGCCTGCATCCCACCTAAACTACCCCCAGCTATCGCCGCAAACTGTTTGATACCAAGATGGTCTGCCAGTCGTACCTGGGTTTTAACCCAATCTTGCACTGTTACTACCGGAAAATCCGAACCATAAAGTCTACCAGTCTTCGCGTTGATGCTAACGGGACCAGTTGAACCGTGGCAACCTCCAACATTATTTACCCCCACAACAAAAAACTTGCGTGTATCAATTGGTTTTCCAGGACCAATCATGTTGTTCCACCAACCAATATTTTGGGGATCATCAGCGTAAAAACCCGCTACGTGATGATTGCTAGAGAGCGCATGACAGATCAGTATGGAATTAGATTTAGTCGCGTTAAGCTCGCCATAAGTTTCATACACTAACTCGTAGCTGTCGATAATGGCGCTACTCTTTAAATGTAGTGGTGTGTCAAAGTGAACACTCTTCGAAGTAACAATACCAACTGATGTTAAATCTTGCATTAAAGTAATTAACGTAATTAAAGTTCAAAAAAAATAACTATGGACTTACAACACATGAAAAACAAAAGCTGATCTGCGAAAATGCAAGCAAAGTCGATGCTGGTTTTGACTCCCCATATCCCTACTATTTAAGGGTTATACCAAGACAGTATTTCTGCTACCTTTGATCATTAATAGAGATTATATAACCAAATGAATCAGCTATTTAGTTTTGTCAATAGTGTGCGAATGTTTTCCGGATTATCGGATTTAAGTATTTTTTGTGCAAAATGGATAATATCCGGCAGGTAACTCCTTAGCACTTTGCGCTTCACAGTCAACAGTTGTGTCGGGAACATGGAAAACTGGCGTAGCCCGAAACCCAGCAATAGTCGAGTAAACAACGTGTCCCCCGCCATCTCGCCACAGACTACAACTGGAACTCGAGCATGATTTGCGCTGTGAATAATGTGTGCTACCAACCGCAGCACTGCTGGATGTAGTGGATCATACAGGTGCGCTACAGCATCATCTGTACGGTCTATAGCAAGCGTGTACTGAATTAAGTCGTTGGTTCCAATAGATAAGAAATCAAGCTTATATATGAAAATATCAAGACACAATGCCGCCGCAGGAATTTCAATCATGCCACCAATTTGAATGTCCGCGTCAAATGGGACTCTCTCATCTTGCAAACTTTCTTTTGCGCGTTCAATTAGGTGCAGCGTTTGATTAATTTCAAAAACATTGGAGAGCATCGGCACTAAAATACGAACCTGGCCATAATGCGAAGTTCGAAGAATTGCACGAAGTTGCGTGTGAAACATTTGCGGTTCGGCTAAGCTCAGGCGGATAGCACGTAATCCCAGCGCTGGGTTGGTTGCAACGCGCTTATCGCTATCAAGATTTTTGTCAGCACCTAGATCGAATGTGCGTATCGTCACTGGCAAGCCACGCATTTTTTGCACTACAGAACAATAGGCCTCAAATTGCTCGTCTTCGTCAGGCAGATTGTCACGATTGAGAAAGAGAAATTCACTGCGGAATAGGCCGATTCCAGTGGCACCGTTTTCTTTCACCTTCTCGATATCCTGAGGCAATTCAATATTGGCGTGCAATTCTACGGTTGTGCCATCGAGCGTTGTAGCAACTGTGGTTTTTATACGTTTCAGCTTCTGTTTCTCGAGTTCCAGCTGATTCTGACGCAACCGATATTCAGAGAACACGTGTTTGTTTGGGTTAACAATTACCACGCCTTGATTACCATCCACAATCAAAAGATCATTGTCATGGATCAATTGACGCGCGTGATGCAACGCCACAATAGATGGTATATTTAGGCTACGTGCGATAATGGTAGTGTGAGAAGTTGCTCCGCCTAAATCGGTAAGAAATGCAGTAAACCGGTGCTGCTTGTACTGGATCACATCAGCTGGGCTTAAATCGTGGGCAACGAGAATGCTATCTCCAGCACGCTTTACAGGAGGTGGAACGTAACCTGGATGCCCTAGCAATGCCTTCAATACTCGTTCCACTACCTGGATCACATCAGTTTTCCGTTCCCGCAGATAAGCATCCTCAATTTTTTCAAACTGCGCAAGTAATACATCTGTCTGCTGGGTAATGGCCCACTCGGCATTGCACTGGTTCTGAGAAATATAGGTTTTAGCTGCAGAGGAGAGCGTGGGATCATCAAGAATCATGCGATGCAAATCAAGAAAAGCCCCAAATTCGGCTGACGCAGGGCCACTGATAACAAAGACATGTAACGCTTCAAGCTCCTCACGTACTGTTGTGAAAGCGGTACCAAGCCGAGCTATTTCATTGCTAACCTTATTTCGTGGCAATATGTGATGCGCAACCTCTAGAACAGCACGAGATGCAAGATGTGCATGCCCTATCGCAATGCCTCCGGAAACACCAGCGCCGTGTAGTACAAAGCTCATTTATCTTCCCCGAAGTAACCACCAATCAGATTTACCAGCGCGAGTATCGCTTCGGTTTCATCCGAACCAATAGTTTCAATATCTATGATAGAACCCTTGTTTGCGGCCAGCATCATCACCCCCATGATGCTTTTCGCGTTAACCTTGCGGTCATTGCGGGACAGCCACACCTCACTCTGGAATTGGACAGCTAACTGCGTGATCTTTGCAGATGCGCGCGCATGAAGTCCCAGCTTATTAATAATTTCAACCTCCCTGTGTTGCATCACCAGACCTCGAATAAATACGCATTACGCCTTCCTTGCCACCAATTAACGCTTTTTCCACTACTGCCGCTAGGGGCTCATCACGATAAGTAAGCGCTCGTATCAACATGGATAGATTGACCCCAGCAAGGCATTCCACTCTACCGGGACTTACTAATCGGTTGGCAATGTTGCACGGTGTGGCGCCACAGATATCACTCAATATCAACACACCGTCACCGCGATCAATTTGATTTAATAATTCTAGTGCTTTAGGAATAGCAACATCGGGGTCATCCTGGATAGTGACGCCAAGATGCATTAGATATTTCGGCTTTTCTCCCATGACGTGATTGGCACAATGGATCAAACTGTCACCTAGGTCACCATGAGAAATAATTAAAATTCCTATCATGTTTTGTCCTACTAATGAATATCAAAAATTAATAGAATGTATTTTAGCATTGCCAGTATCTGATGATAGATCAGATGTTTATTATGATCTCGTTTACAGCAGGCATTAAACTCCCTAAAAAGATTTCAGCTAATATTCTTGTAACTATATGGTAATGTCAGACCAGTCTAACGAAAAAGTAGGACTACGATATGAAGTAGCAACGATGGAAGATCGACCGGTTTTTTGACGAAAATCGGTAGCACGAATGTTAACAAGGATCTACTGATTAACTTCGAGTGTTATTTTGATGCTGCAGATTCCAATGCAAATCTTGTAAAGTTCCTCGATCCTAGCTCTTTGAATCTATTAGGTTAGGGCCTAGTCGGTTTGGTTTCTGTTCGTCAGCGGTAACAAGGAGTTTGGTCTGTCGAATTATCTTACTATAGAATGGTAGTTTCAATGTATAAAATGGTAGTTTCAATGGCCATTTTTTACTTCTTCTCAACAGGTTTAGCTTAGGTTTTCCATCGAATTTATGCTCCCCACCTACGCTCATACTACACTTTCTAAAGTCACTTCCAAAGACTTTCTCAACTTCCACCCAAACTCTATCCCGTTTTTTCAATTGCATCTATCATCATTTTTGCCACATTAAAACCAGACTGATCGGTAATCTCCCGCATACACGTAGGACTGGTGACGTTAATCTCAGTCAGATAGTTGCCGATCACGTCTAGCCCTACTAACATTAGGCCCTGATCATGCAAAGGTGGACCTAGGGCTTCAGCTATTTCACGGTCGTGTCCAGTTAGTGGTTGTACCACACCGGTGCCACCTGCTGTTAAGTTGCCGCGCGACTCACCCAGTTTGGGAATGCGTGCCAATAAGTAAGGTACAGGCTCGCCAGCTATCAGCAAGATGCGTTTGTCACCTTGGGTAATTTCGGGTATATGGCGCTGAGCCATGATCATGCGAGTACCATAGTGTGTAAGGGTCTCAATAATCACACTGATATTGTAATCAGCGACGTGAACACGAAACACGCTAGCACCACCCATACCGTCAAGCGGTTTCAATACGATGTCATTGTGTTCAGTAAGAAAATTGCGAATCAGGTGTTCCTGTCTTGTCACAAGAGTAGGTGGGATAAATCGTGAAAACTTTCCTATGGAGAATTTCTCGTTATGATCACGTATCCCTCGTGGGCTATTAATGACACGCGCACCTTGGCTTTCTGCCAATTCCAGCAAGTAGGTGCTGTAAATATACTCCATGTCGAAAGGTGGGTCCTTACGCATTAACACAACATCAAATTCTTGTAGTGGCACTTCCTTCAGCTCTCCTTTCCTATACCAATGACTCCCAATATCTGTCTGTCCAGTCAATTCCAGCACACACGAAAACCCAACCGTCTCACCATTCTTCCACGCCAAATCTCCTTGTTGCATTACAAACAACTGATGACCGCGAGAGGCTGCTTCGTGCATCATGGCAAAGCTCGAGTCCTTATAGGCCTTAATTGAATCTAACTGGTCAAGAATGAAGGCGAGTTTCATTGCTAATTTTTCTGTGCTAATTACACCTTCTAGCTAGTCATGGATACAGGTTCCCCTGCAACATCTGCACCCTGCTCTAACTCTAACGCTGCTGTCAACAGCGCCAATCGCGCTATCACACTATAGGCATAAAATCGATTGGGAGCACATTTTGGGCTGGTTTCATGATCGGGCAATAGGCATGTAGGTTCAAAAGATAGAGGCACAAAATGCATACCTGGAGTGTTGAGATTCTCATCCTTACCACGTCCAGTGTGCACCCGATAGAAGCCACCCACAACATAACGGTCAATCATGTATATCACCGGTTCTGCCACCGCTGCATTAATGCTTTCAAAAGTGTATACCCCTTCCTGCACTAGTACTTTGGTCACCGGCTGGCCCTCTTTTACTACTGACATCTTTTTACGCTGCTTACGGTTAAGTCTGCGCACTTCTTCACCATCTTTCACTGTCATGATACCCATTCCATAGGTACCTGCGTCGGCCTTTACAATCACAAAAGGGTCCTCCTTAACGCCATATTGCTTATATTTTTCCCGAATTTCAGACAAAATCTCATCCACATTTCTTGCTACACAGTCCTCTCCTTTTTTCTCGCTAAAATTAATTTTTCCACAAAATGCAAAATAAGGATTGATGAGCCATGGGTCGATGCTGATCAGGTTAGAGAATTCTAGTGCGACATTGTCGTATGCTGCGAAATATTGTGATTTTCTCCGTGTCGCCCAACCAGCATGAAGAGGTGGAATGACGGGCTGTTCTAGATTCTGCAGAATGACAGGAACACCCGTAGAAAGATCGTTATTGAGCAGTACCGCACATGGATCAAAGTCTTCTAGGCCTAAGCGATCTCCTCTACGCTGAATCGGTTCCAAAATGAGGTTTCTACCGCTGGGAAGATTTATCATTGTAATCTTAGAAATTTCTGGTAATAAGGTACCGATGCGAACGTTCATTCCCGTATTCCGCAGAATGGTCTGCAACACAACCACGTTTTGCAAATAAAAAATATTGCGTGTGTGGTTCTCTGGAATTAGCAACAAGCTGTGAGTATCGGGACAGATCTTTTCCACTGCCGCCATCATCGCCTGTACACATAATGGCATGAAATCTGGGTTGAGGTTGTTGAATCCCCCAGGAAATAAATTGGTATCCACCGGTGCCAACTTGAAGCCACTGTTGCGTAAATCCACCGAACAGTAGAATGGCACAGCGTGATCCTGCAATTGACCTCGCAACCAGTACTCGATAATAGGCATAGAGTCGAGTATACGTTTCTCAAGGTCAAGAATCGCACCGCTTAGGACAGTGGTAAGGCGGGGGACCGACATGGGAATGGAAGTAGCACATAGTAAAAATAGTATTTTAACACCACGTATTGTTGGATACCGTGAATATGCGACAATCGAAACTATTCAGTTTCTAGATTAGATTGATCGTGCAAGCTCAACACAATATCTCTTTCCCATAAATTTATTTTATGTACAACACGTTGCAACTTGTCCTTATCCTACTTGCCACCGCTGTACTGGCCGTAGTGGTGTTTCGTCTTCTGCGTCTACCGCCTATGCTTGGTTACCTGCTTGCTGGCATCGTCATTGGCCCGCATGCATTGGGCTGGATACCTGAAGCGGCAGAAACCCGTCATCTGGCAGAATTTGGCGTAGTGTTTTTAATGTTCAGTATCGGTCTCGAATTTAGCCTACCCAAACTCGTCACCATGAAACGAATTGTGTTTGGCTTTGGCACAATACAAGTCTGCGCAACCATTCTAATCGTCATGGTTGTAACATGGATGATAGGACTCGACTGGCGTGCGGGACTCGCCTTGGGCGGAGTTCTGGCTATGTCTTCTACCGCTATTGTCAGTAAGTTGCTGGTTGAACGGCTAGAACTTAACTCTCACCATGGAAGACAAATTATCGGTGTTTTGTTGTTTCAAGACTTAGCAGTTGTGCC
>SMXG01000087.1 GCA_004356775.1 Betaproteobacteria bacterium
CGCGGATATGGACTTCAGGAGAATCTTTTTCCGACAGCGCTGCAGCAATGCCGCCTTGAGCCCATCCACTGGCACCATCAAGTAATGCCTGTTTGGTGATAAGGCCAACCTTTTTGCTTGATGCCAGGTTGAGTGCTAGAGTGAGTCCGGCGAGACCACTGCCAATAATCAGCGTATCAAAATAAGTATGAAGCATTAGAGTCCAAGTTAGTTTCACAAACTGTTACTCGAAAATCATAACAGACTTCAGACTTGGCATTTACAATACTAATACCCCAGTTTTTTTGGAATAACCTCATTTTAATGTGAACTAATACAGAATATATGTTGTCTCTTAGCAAAAGCCATACATGTATGTAAGAAGTGCCTCTTTATAGTATCTAAAAGGCAGCTCTTGGTTTTCGAATGAAACCCTGAACGAGTATACTTGCCCTGCGTACGATGCAGCAATGATTATGGGTATAAATTATAAAATTCAGGGAACGTACAGTGTATGGGTGACCGAGAAATTGATAAGCAATTGGTAGAACGTGCGCAGCGTGGAGACAAGAGAGCGTTCGATTTGCTGGTAATCAAGTATCAACGGAAGCTGGCTAGAATGTTGTCACATTTCATTCGTGATGCCGCTGAGGTTGAGGATGTTATGCAGGAAACCTTTATCAAGGCTTATCGGTCATTATCGTCGTTCCGCGGTGAGAGTGCTTTTTATACTTGGTTGTATCGCATAGGTATTAATGCAGCAAAGAATTTTTTGGTGGCCCGTGGACGGCGAGCATCGACCACCAATGGATTTGATATTACGGACGCCGAAAATTTTGAGGAAGGGAGTCAATTGCGAGATCTGAATACTCCGGAAAGTGAGTTAATGAGTAAGCAGATTGTTCAGACGATACATCAGACTTTGCAGGATTTACCTGAGGAATTGCGCACAGCAATTTCTCTAAGAGAAATTGAGGGATTGAGTTATGAAGAAATTGCAATCATCATGAGTTGCCCTACTGGCACAGTACGATCACGAATATTTCGTGCTCGTGATGCGATAGCAGATAAATTACGATCCGTGATGGAAATTGGTAAAAACAAGAGATGGTAGCATGAAAAATAAAATATCGGCATTGATGGACGGCGAATTAGACAACGTCGATATTGCTGACACTATCACTCAAATTAAGAAAACAGAAGAGCTACGCAACGAATGGGCGACTTATCATTTAATTGGAGACACTTTGCGTCAGTCGGTAGTGGTGCCTATTGACATTGCATCGCATGTTAGTAAGAGATTGGCCGCAGAACCGACCGTGCTGACCTCACGTACACTTACGGAACACAAGGGTAGAGTTTTTACGCTTGCGGTTGCAGCTTCGGTAATGACAGTAGTGGCCGCAGCGGTGTGGATAAGCATGCAAACAATGGATCTACCGCTGGAACCCATTACTGACAAATCAGTTCTTCAAGCCGCGGTACAGGTAGAACCTACCGTTATTACTACTCCTGTTCCTTCGCCAGCTCAAATTAACGACTACTTGCTAGCGCACTGGGAATTCTCGCCTCGCACAGCGATGCATGGTGCGGCGCCTTATATACGCACGGTTGCTGATTCGAACGAGAGGTTCACCAGATGACAAAAAGAGTTACGATGGTTCACTTATTGCTGCTAGCGGGTCTTATATTTCCCTCATTTGCACAGGCACAGGATCCTCCTAGTCAATCAGCAGAAGCGCAGGACTGGTTACAAAGAGTTATTGCTGCTCCCCGTCAACACAATTACATTGGCATTTTTGTATATTCTTCTGGTGGCCATATAGAGACGTCTCGAATCGTACATATGGTGAATAAGGAAGGGGAACGTGAGAGAATTGAGGTACTTGATGGTTTGCCGCGTGAGGTCATTCGTAACAATGATGAAGTGAGATGTTATTTTCCGAAAAGTGAAACCGTAGTATTCGAGAAACGAGGGTTGCGTAAGTATTTTTTCGCGCTGCTGCCCGAACCGTTGAGTAATCTTAATAACAACTATATTGTAAAAAAAGGCGGGAAGGAGCGTATTAGTGATTACGAGTGTCAAGTAATTGTACTGGAATCAAGGGATAACATGCGCTATAGCCAAAAGCTTTGGATAGATGTCTCTAGTGGTTTGTTGCTTAAAGTAGCGGTGATGGATAAGGGCCAAGTGGTGGAGCAGTTTGTTTTTACCCAACTGGAAATTGATGGTGAGATAGACGAAGAGCTGTTGAAGCCCCAGTATCTTACAAAAGCTGCTAAGTTGCACATTACCGATCTGGTGGCTTCCAAGTTAAGGAGAGGCGAGCTCGGTTGGCAGGTAGAAAATCTACCTCCGGGCTTCATAAAAATCACCGAAGTGAAGCGTAGCCTTTCTGGAAAATCTACATCTGTTAGCCATATTGCGCTTTCAGATGGTCTTGCCGCTGTTTCAGTGTTCATTGAGCCAGTTGAAGAAGGCAATTCTCATCCCGTTCAGAGATTTTTCCCTAGCCAGGGTGCCATTAATATTTATACCCGAACAGTGGGGGGGAATATGGTGACGACGATAGGAGAAGTGCCGCCGGCAACAGTGATGCAGATTGGTAACTCTGTGGTAAATTACAAAGTTAAATGAACAGAATAAAAAGAAACCATAATAAGGAAATTATAGTCGCTGTAATGGGGGAAGAACAAGACTAGCAAAAGAAGTGCGCCATGTACCTTCTCCACTTTGTTTAGACTGTCTAACATCAAGTTGAGATACTTCCGGATATAAAATTTGGCAAATTCAGGATAGGGATCTGAACTGTGTATTATTTATTTTTTCAAAAGCAGAAAAATGATGCATAAATACATTCTAGTAGTGTTGTTCGTACTTCCTTTCTCCGTTTTCGCGCAGACTGGAAAGCTGTCTGATTTTACTGATCTGATTGCTAGGTAAGGGGAGGACGTGGTGAATATCAGCACCATCCTCCATACACACAGTGCGCCCAGAAATCAGGTATTTCCTAGAATACCCCTAGAATACCAAATGTTCCGAAGAGCAGTCTATTTTTCGAATTTTTCCGGCATTACACACCTCATAGTGTTGTTCCTAGGGAATTTGAATCTAAATTGCTAGGCTCTCAGGTTTTATCATTAGTGATGACGGGTATATCTTGACGAATGCTCATGTAGTCGATTCTGCTGATGAAATTACTGTCAAACTGAACGATAAGCGAGAATTTCGAGCCAAAATAATTGGCTCTTACCGTAGACTGATATAACTCTTCTGAAGATAGAGGCCCGCAATTTACCTCAAGTGACCCAAGGTGACCCCAGCAAACTCAGAGTGGGTGTGAATGGGTTGTGGCGATTGGATGGATGATCACCATTTGGCTTCGAGAGCAGCGTGACAGTTGGTATCGTCAGCGCTAAGGGGCGTTCATTAGCACAGGAAAACTATGTTTCTTTTATTCAGACTGACGTAGCCATAAATCCCGGAAATTCTGAGGGGGTGCTATTTAATATGAAGGGTGAAGTGGTTGGCATTAACTCACAGATATACAGCTGTACCGATGGCTATATGGGACAGTTATTTGCCATTCTTATTGACGTTGCTACAGCCATTTCTAACCAATTGAAAGCTACTGGAAAGGTAAGTCGCGGCAGAATTGACGTGATGATTCAGGAAGTGACCAAAGAACTAACCCAATCATTTGGCCTAGTTGAACCTGGTGGGGCACTAGTGACATTGGTATAAAAAGGTAGTTCTGCAGAAAGGCTGAGCTCAAGACGAAAGATGTGATTATGAAATTTGATGGCAAAGCTGTAAGAACCTCTAGCGATTCGCCACACATTGTGGGCGCTACCAGGCCAGGACCAAAGGTATCAATCCAGGTGTGGCGGAATGGTTCTACAAAGAAAATGATGGTGTTAGTGGACGAATTTCCATCAGATGAGAAAATTGCTAGTCGTGGAAACAAACGAGGCAAGACACTCGATATATCAAACCGAATCGGGCTCGCATTGCGCGAACTTACTAACGATGAGAAAAAACAACTTGAAGTGAATAATGGTTTGCTGGTAGAAGATATACGGCCAGGCATCGCTAGTAGTGTTGGAATGCGGATTGGCGATATGATTCTTGGAATCAACAATCAAGATGTGGATATTGTCGGTCCGTTCAATCAGTTGCGCAACAAAAGCAGGGAAGGCCATAATATCAAGTTACTAGTAAAGCGTAGCAACCAACCTCTTTTATTACCATGAAACTCAATAGAGGCGACAGTAAATAGCCTTATCATGCCGGAATTAGTTAGGTTGATTATATATGGCCGAAAGGATTGCCATCTTTGCTTTGATATGATTGCCGTTTTACATGAATTACAGACGCGGCTTTGTTTTCGTATTGAATTGGTAGATGTGGACAGCAACGCCGAGCTAGCAGCACAATACGGAGAGCGTGTTCCTGTGCTAGTAGTGGAGGAGGAGGAAATCTGTCATTTCCATCTTGATCCTATCGCGTTAGATGCTTATTTTGCTAAAATTCGATAGAATGTGCACTTCTTGAATAAACACAGAGCAGCCGGCGTGGAAAACGTTTTCGGAATCAAGCCATAAGCTTTCATGAGGGCACAATATGTGCCCTTTTTAGTGGTTCCAGTGCTGAACCTTGACCATTGTTTCCTCGATTATTGGACCTGAATCCCTAATGCAGCACATCCGCAATTTTTCTATCATTGCACACATTGACCATGGCAAGTCTACCTTAGCTGATCGTATCATTCATTTGTGTGGCGGTTTATCTGACCGTGAAATGGAGGCACAGGTATTGGATTCAATGGATCTGGAGCGTGAACGTGGGATTACCATAAAGGCACAGACTGTTGCACTTGAATATAGATCATGTGAAGGTAAATCTTATCTTCTGAATCTGATCGACACTCCTGGCCATGTGGATTTTTCTTACGAAGTGTCACGATCTCTTGCCGCTTGCGAAGGTGCGCTGCTAATTGTGGATGTGTCACAAGGCGTCGAAGCTCAGACTGTAGCAAATTGTTATGCCGCTATTGAGCAGGGCATTGAAGTGATACCGGTATTAAATAAAATTGACTTACCTGCTGCTGAACCTGCGCGCGTGATTGAGGAAATTGGGGACATTATCGGAATAGATGCCCAAGATGCTCTGCGCGTCAGTGCCAAGACGGGTGAAGGTGTAAAGGATATTCTGGAAGAAGTAATTACACGTATTCCAGCACCGAATGGGGATTTTTCTGCACCACTGAAAGCTCTTATTATTGATTCGTGGTTCGATAATTATGTTGGGGTCGTGATGCTGGTGCGAGTAGTGGATGGAGTTCTCAAACCCAAAGATAGGATCTTGCTCATGGCGAGTAAAGCTACCTATTTATGTGAAGAGGTCGGTGTATTTACACCAAAATCGAAAAGCCGTGCATCTCTGAGCGCGGGAGAAGTAGGTTTCATCATTGCTGGCATTAAGGAATTAAAGTCTACCAGGGTGGGTGACACTGTTACTCTGGTAGAACGTCCTGCCTCTCTGCCATTACTTGGTTTTAAAGAGATCAAGCCCCAAGTATTCGCTGGACTTTATCCGGTTGAATCCAATCAATATGATGCTTTACGTGACGCACTGGAGAAATTAAAACTCAATGATTCTTCACTGCAGTACGAGTCTGAAACATCGCAAGCCTTGGGTTATGGTTTCCGTTGCGGATTTCTTGGCCTATTGCATTTGGACATTGTGCAAGAGCGTTTGGAGCGCGAATACAATGTGGATCTCATCACTACTGCGCCGACGGTGGTCTGTCAGATAGTTATGCGTGACGGCACGATAACAGAAATTGAGAATCCATCCAGAATGCCTGACCCCTCCAAGATAGAGGAAATACGCGAACCAATTATTACTGCCACCATACTGGTTCCTCAAGAATATGTTGGCTCTGTCATTACGCTATGTATTAGCAAGCGTGGGATGCAGAAAAACATGCAATACATGGGCAGGCAAGTGATGCTTACTTATGAGATACCACTAAACGAAGTAGTGATGGATTTTTTTGACAAACTCAAATCTACAAGCCGCGGATATGCTTCGCTAGATTACGAGTTTAAGGAATTTCGTGCTTCCGATCTAGTCAAGCTAGATATACTTATTAATGGGAATAAAGTAGATGCATTATCGCTTATAGTGCACCGTACGAATAGCAGTCACCGTGGGCGCAAGCTAGTGCAAAGAATGCGTAGTTTGATTCCACGGCAAATGTTTGACATTACGGTGCAGGCTGCGATTGGTACTCACATCATTGCCAGAGAGAGCATCAAAGCGTTACGCAAGAATGTGCTCGCTAAATGTTACGGTGGTGACATTAGTCGAAAACGAAAGTTGTTGGAAAAACAGAAAGCAGGGAAGAAACGGATGAAACATGTGGGCAATGTAGAAATTCCACAGGAAGCGTTTCTAGCAATACTACAGGTGGGTGACAAGTAGTGGAAGAAAATGTTGAGCAGTCAGACATACATATTACTACGTGGATATCCATGTTTCGTCGTATAACAAACAATATTTAATAGGACACAGAATGAGTTTTCCTCTTATCATGTTGATTATGCTGGTAATTACTGGCGGTATTTGGCTGCTTGACTACTTCGTATTGCGGCGTAGTCGCACACCAGAGGCTAACGAGCCATGGTGGGTAGAATATCCAAAAAGTTTTTTCCCGATAATTCTAATTGTGTTCTGTTTACGCTCGTTTTTGGTGGAGCCTTTTAAAATTCCATCAGGCTCGATGATTCCAACTTTACTGGTGGGAGATTTTATTCTGGTTAACAAATATACCTATGGTATTCGGTTACCAGTTATTAATCTCAAGGTGTTTGATACGAACGAACCCAAGCGCGGAGAAGTCTTGGTGTTCCGTTATCCTGAAGATCCATCGATGGATTACATCAAGCGCATAGTAGGTATACCTGGCGACTTAATTACTTATCGCAATAAGCAACTGATCGTGAATAACGTTCCAGCGAAAATGGAGCCAACAGGCGAGTATACTTATGTCGAATCTGGTTTAAATTATGTGTACAGTCAGCGCTATGTAGAGTCATTAAATGGGCACAGCCACACCATTATCATTAATCCGGCAATGCCTAGTATAGAGATTTCTGGAGTACGTCAGTTTCCATTGCATGAAAATTGTGACTACAATAACTCTGGATTTACCTGCAGAGTTCCTGCTGGGAATTATTTCACAATGGGAGATAACCGCGATAGTAGCAGTGACAGCCGATACTGGGGGTTTGTTCCTGAGCGTAATATAGTCGGCAAGGCCTTTATGGTCTGGTGGAATTTCAGCGATCTCAACCGAGTTGGGCTGCCTATTATGTAACTGGAGTAGAGCTTAAATTTTGGGAGAGTAATATGCGTCACAACGTAATATATAAACAAAGGGGCGTGAGTTTATCGGGCTTATTATTGTGGTCAGTAGTATTGATTTTTGTTGCTATTTTAGGGATGAAACTGCTCCCGGTGTACAGAGAATATGCAGCAATAAAAACGACTTTAGTGCTGATGGCCAATGATCCCGTTTTGCAGAATAGCACGAAAGCAGAAATAAGAAAGTCATTTAATAGACAGGCACAAATAGATGATATAAGCGTCGTGCACGGAGGTGACATCCAAATCAACAAAGAAAATGGACAAGCAGTTCTGAGTATTATCTACTCTGTTAAAACGCCACTTTTCGCGAATATTTCTTTGTACTTTGATTTCAACGTTAGTAGTGACAAGTAGGGTCGTAGCAATTGAATATATATCATATACAAACCTATCAGGAGATGAATAGCGACGCGTTTTGCCGGAAAACTGGTTATAGTTTTAGCCAGCCTGAGTTACTGCGCCAAGCGCTGACTCACCGCAGTCACAGTCATCCACACAATGAGCGCCTTGAATTCCTCGGAGACAGTGTTCTCAACTGCGCAGTTGCAGGGTTGATATTCAGGAATTTCTCCAGTCTTCCAGAAGGTGACTTGTCACGATTTCGAGCCAATCTCGTCAATCAACAGGTACTATTTAAATTGGCACAAACACTTGATTTGGGGAATCAGATTAAACTTGGTGAAGGGGAGCTCAAAAGTGGTGGACGTAGCCGCCCCTCGATCCTTGCAGATGCACTGGAGGCTGTTCTAGGTGCAGTCTATCTTGACGGAGGTTTTGCAAAAGCTGAGGAAGTTGTCGTCACTCTTTTTACACCTCTACTTCATCAATTTGATCCACAAAATTTGGATAAAGACCCTAAGACTCATCTGCAGGAATATCTGCAAAGCCATAAACTGATGTTGCCGCAATATTCCATTATCATTACCAGTGGCGAAGCCCATCAACAACAATTCCATGTAGAGTGTGTTATTCCAAAACTTAACATTCGTACCATTGGAGAAGGTACCAGCCGTCGTAGTGCGGAGCAAGAAGCAGCAAAAAGAGCCTATGAACAAGTACACCCGAATAGCTAGAACTTGCAGATGAGTCAAAATTTTGTAGCTTCTCCTCGGATAAGTTCTTTATTTTCCGCTGAGTGTATTTCAAGATGATAGTTACCCTAAATTACCGTACAGGATACGTTGCCATCATTGGGCGACCTAATGTTGGCAAGTCCACGCTACTTAATCATTTGGTCGGACAGAACGTCAGTATTACCTCGAAAAAAGCGCAGACTACCCGATATCGCATTAATGGCATCCTAACTGATGAACAATCCCAGTTCATTTTCGTCGATACACCCGGTTTTCAGACGCGGTACATGAATCGGTTAAATAGTGTGATGAACCGTGCTGTCACTCAAAGTATGCATGATGTGGACGTGGTGGTGTTTATGATTGAAGCAATATGTTTTGATGAGCGAGATGCACGAGTCATGAAACTCTTACCTATCGACAAACCTGTGATTCTCGTCATCAATAAAGTGGATCGTCTAGCAGATAAATCGAGGCTCCTTCCGTTCCTTGAAGAACTTTCTAAAGAATTTTCCTTCGCGACAATGATTCCAATAAGTGCAGAGCGTGAAACACAGCTTCCAGAATTGATACGTGCAATTCGTCCATATTTACCGAAGAGCCAGCCATTGTTTAGTGAAGATGAAGTTACAGATCGTAGTGAGCGATTTATTGCAGCCGAGTTGGTGCGTGAGAAACTATTTCGTTTGATGTGGGATGAAATCCCCTACTCCGCTAGTGTTGCTATAGATCAATTCACAACTGAAAGTGGGCTGCGTAGAATTCATGCTTCTATTATTGTAGACAGGGCCAACCAAAAGGCCATGATCATAGGTAAAAATGGTAAGGAGCTCAAGGCAGTTGCTACTCAGGCACGTAGAGACATGGAGAAATTTTTTGGTGGTAAGGTGTACCTTAAAGTCTGGGTGAAGGTGAAAAGAGGATGGGTCAATGATTTGCGGATATTAAAAACTCTGGGCTATGAGTAATCTCATGAAGGAAATGAACATAGGTTAATCATTAGAAATGACATTGATGACTGTAGATAAACTTTGGCAAGATACTCAGCCTGCTTTTGTGCTGCACACTTATCCCTATCTGGAAACTAGTCTCTTGGTGGAGACTTTTACACGAAATTCTGGGCGGGTGCCGTTGGTAGCAAAAGGTGCCAAGCGTCCTAGATCTGCGCTTAGGGGATTATTGTTAGCGTTCCAGCCGTTACAGATTTCTTGGACCGGGAAATCGGAATTACGAACTCTGCACAAGGCGGAATGGCAGGGTGGTCAACAACCTTTGCAGGGAATGGCACTGGTTTGTGGTTTTTATTTGAATGAACTATTAGTGCGGTTACTGCGCCGCGATGACCCTCACGAACAATTATTCGAGCACTATCGAGAAACACTGGCAGCATTGAATACTCAGAAAGATTACATCCCTGTTCTGCGACATTTTGAACAGTGCATGTTGAAAGAGCTAGGTTACGCTTTGATACTCAACGGCGACGTTGTGTCAGGCAAGCCCCTGGACCCGGATGAAGAATATTACTACAAAGTCGAGCGGGGCCCAGTGGCGATAAATGGAAGTGATAATAACTTCGGCTTACAACTACGCGGGAAAACCCTACTAGACATGGAAAAAGATGATTATTCTGATGCCACTACCCGACAGCAAAGTAAGATACTGATGCGTTACATATTCAACCATTATCTTGGTGAACAACCGTTGTATACTCGGCAATTATTGAGGGATCTACAGAAGTTATGATTGAACTAGGCGTCAATATTGATCATGTTGCAACTTTAAGGCAAGCGCGTGGAACAACTTACCCCAGTCCAGTAGAAGCAGCGTTGATCGCAGAGTCTGCTGGCGCAAATGCGATTACTTTACACTTGCGAGAAGATCGACGTCACATTCAGGATAGGGATGTAAAGACTCTGCGTAATTTGCTTAAAACCCGCATGAATCTAGAAAGTGCGGTGACCGATGAAATGATAACTTTTGCGCTAAGTATAAGACCGGAGGATGTTTGCTTGGTGCCTGAACGGCGAGAAGAGTTAACAACTGAGGACGGGCTGGACGTGGTACGACATTTCGAACAGGTAAAACGTGCATGCAACAGACTGGCTGAAGCAGGTATCCGAGTTTCATTATTTGTTAACGCAGACCGTGCACAGATTGACGCAGCGGTAAAGACAGGTGCACCAGTGATTGAAATTCATACTGGCCGCTATTCTGATGCGCTGACTGCAAGAGAGCAACAGAAAGAACTTGAGCAGATCCGCTCTGCTGTAACACATGGGGTTAATCAAGGTTTGAGAGTCAATGCAGGACATGGATTACATTATAATAACGTACAATCTATCGCTGCTATTTCTGACATATCTGAGCTAAATATTGGACATGCTATTGTAGCCCAGGCTTTGTTTCTAGGATTTGAACAGGCAGTGCGGAAAATGAAAAAAATATTACTGGAAGAACATAAATGATCTATGGAATTGGGACCGATCTTGTCGAATCCTCGCGCATTGCGCATTTACTAGAAAAATACGGTAAGCGTTTTGCTAAAAGACTGCTAACAAAGGACGAGTGGCCTGGGTTTATGAATAGCGGAAAACCAGCAATGTTCCTAGCTAAGCATTTTGCTGCTAAAGAGGCATTTTCTAAGGCCATGGGAACGGGTTTCCGTCACCCTGTGAGTTTAAGCCACATTGGGATTGCCCATGACTATCTGGGAAAACCGTATTATGACTTTCATCCAGAGCTAAACATGTTGATTAGAAGTGAGGGAATCACTAGTTACCATCTTTCTATGAGTGACGAGATGAGCCTTGCTTGCGCTTTTGTGATCCTGGAGAAATAATGTCGCTTGGGCCCGTCATGCTCGACATTGAAGGTACGCAACTTACGGTAAATGATAAAAGAAGACTTCAGCATCCTCTGACCGGTGGAGTAATTTTATTTTCCCGTAACTACTCATCACTTAGGCAATTAACCGAATTAACTGCCGAAATGCATGCTCTACGAATTCCGCCTCTGCTGATTGCAGTGGATCATGAGGGTGGTAGGATACAGCGATTCCGTAAAGATTTTACACGGTTGCCCATAATGCGTGAATTGGGGAGAATTTGGGACGAACATCCTGGCCGAGCGCGTCATCTCGCACGACTAACAGGCTATGTACTTGCGGCTGAATTGCGTGCTTGTGGTGTAGATCTAAGCTTTACTCCAGTGCTTGACGTAGATCATGGACAGAGTTGCATCATTGGAGACCGTGCTTTTCATCGCAAACCACAGGCTATAGCTGATCTAGCTCACAGCCTGATGCTGGGTCTAAAGCTAGGTGGTATGGCAGCGATTGGCAAGCACTTCCCTGGTCACGGCTATATCCAAGCGGACTCTCACATTGAAGTACCAGTGGATGAGCGCGCCTACGCCGACATCGAAATGGACGATCTGATCCCGTTTCGGCAAATGATTGATTTTGGCCTTGCCAGTATTATGCCGGCACATGTCATATACTCCAATGTCGATTCACGACCCGCCGGATTTTCAAAAGTATGGTTGCAAGAAATCTTGCGTACCGATCTTGGTTTTGATGGTTGCATTTTTAGTGATGACCTAAGCATGGAAGGTGCTGCAGTTGCCGGTGACGTAGTACAACGTGCCGAAGCTGCACTCAATGCAGGCTGCGATATGGTACTCGTATGCAATAATCCACATGCGGCAGATAAATTGTTAACGGAACTGCAATGGGATATCCCAGCTATTAGTCTTGTCCGTATAACCCGCATGCGCGGACGATCCCGCCCTGATTCAGTGACTAAATTGCATGAGAATGCTAATTTCATTAAATCAATGAAGGAAGTTGGGAACATTAGAGTCAGCAATGCAGAATTGCCGCTAGTATAACCCAATGATTTTTTTAATATTTGTATTACTTATTTTGAACTTAGCACGTTATTTACTACTGTTAGACAAAGCTTTTGTTCTATCACAGGCTTATGTTTCCTCATCTGCTGCCTAGAGTTACGCAGATTTCATGCTCAGGCTGATATTTATTGCTGAAAATTTACGCAAATATCATACGGGTGCATGCCTTCCTTTAATACACATTGCTAACGAAACAATAGGTTAATTACTTTGGTAGTGGTTTTGAAAATTTACCGAGAAAGCCACTTGAGAAGCAGTTGTGGCTCCAGAAAATATATTGGCGAACCCATCCTCAAATTCTGAATAACTTTATTGCATGTTGATAATTAGTTACTTTATGGGTTAGGGGTTGCAGGCGAATAAGGAATATCACGTACTAAGAATCTTATTTTTTTCTTTATGTAGAATGTGAACTCTTTATTTACCTCTGACTGCGATAATAGAATATTACCTGTCTGGTCAGAAAAAACCTGGAAATCAATGACTGCACCTGGGTCGGTAGCGATTATTCTAAGTACTTCCCCGGGAGTCATGTCCGCCAGAGATTTCTTTGCGCGCAAAATAGGCAGTGGGCAGTTTAGGCCGCGTACATCAAGTTCTTTGTCGAAATTCATGCTTCCTTTTCTCAAGAGTCCGCTATTAATAATCAAAAGATTATAAAACTATCACTCACAAAGAATCTAGTAGATATGGGTAGAGTATCAAAGATGAGTTAGGATAGGTAATTAATAGCACAATTGCTTAGATTTGATGATTATGCCAGACAATTTTTCGCCCACACTACTCAGACAACTATCACCAATAAGGGGAGTATCCCTCGGTATTGCCGAAGCAGGGATTAAGAAACCCAATCATAAAGATTTGCTATTGATCACGTTGGATGAAGATGCAAAAGTTGCTGGAGTATTTACGCAGAATCGTTTTTATGCCGCGCCAGTGATAGTGGCCAAGGAACATCTTTTCGGATCTAATTCGAGACTTCCAATTCGAGCGTTAATTATAAATACTGGAAACGCTAATGCTGGCACCGGTGAAGAAGGTATCATGCATGCCCGTTCTATTTGTGCAGAACTGGCCGGATTGTTGGGTTATGATGAGAAACAGGTATTGCCATTCTCTACTGGTGTCATTATGGAGCCGTTACCGCTGGAGAGAATTATTTCAGGCTTACCAACAGCAGTAGCTGATCTTAAGCCGGACAATTGGTTTGCTGCGGCTCAGGCGATTATGACTACCGATATTGTACCCAAAGTGATGTCTAAGCAGATTTTACTTGGGGGGACAACTGTGACTGTTACTGGGGTTGCTAAAGGCTCTGGTATGATTCGTCCCAAAATGGCGACCATGCTGAGTTACTTGGCAACTGATGCAGCTTTGAGCCAGTCACTGTTACAGCAAATGGTACGTTATGCAGCAGATAACTCATTTAATCAAATTACTGTGGATGGCGACACTTCGACCAACGATGCTTTCATTCTAATTTCTACAGGTCGTGCTGGCAATGTAGCAATCGAGGATAAAGAGAGTACAGAATTCAGATCGTTGCAAGAAGCGGTGACAGAGGTAGCGGTGTTTCTTGCAAAAGCTATTGTACGAGACGGTGAGGGTGCAACTAAATTTATTACGGTGAGAGTTGAAGGCGGGAGAGCCATAGATGAATGTGTCAAGATTGCATACGCTATTGCTCATTCACCGCTGGTAAAAACTGCATTTTTCGCATCTGACCCAAATCTGGGACGGATACTTGTTGCTGTAGGTTACGCTGGCATAGATGATCTTGATGTAAGATCTTTGCAGCTCTATCTTGATGATGTACTAGTTGCAGAGAATGGAGGAAGAGCGCGTAGTTATCATGAACAAGAAGGTAAGCGAATAATGAAGCAGTCTGAAATTACTGTGCGAGTTGTGCTTAATCGAGGGAAAGCTTCCACCACGGTATGGACTTGCGATTTTTCTTACGATTATGTAAAAATCAATTCTGATTATCGAAGCTGATTTTTTAAATGCATGAATGAAATTAGTAAATTGTATACTCGTACTAATAAACTGCTTTCTCGGTTAGAGAGGCTATTGCCTGTCGAGCAGCCAGCTACCGACTGGAAAGCTACAATTGCTTTTCGTTGGCGCAAACATGGCGGTGTCGGATTCATACAGCCAGTCACACATCCTCACCGTATTGCGCTCTATGCATTACATTGCATTGATGAGCAGAAAAAGCTTATCAACCAAAATACTAGCCGGTTCGTAAAGGGTTATCCTGCCAATAATGCTTTGCTTACCGGCGCTCGTGGAACCGGGAAATCATCTCTGGTGAAGGCTGTGTTGAATAAATATGCAGCCAAAGGGCTGAGACTTATTGAAGTGGAAAAGCATAATCTTATTGATTTGCATGATATTGTTGAACAAATATATCGGCGTCCGGAACGCTTCATCCTATATTGTGACGATTTATCGTTCGAAGCTGATGAGCCTGGGTATAAGGCGTTAAAAGTAGTGCTGGATGGTTCTATTTCCACGGTTTCAGAGAATGTCTTGGTTTACGCAACTTCTAGTCGACGTCATTTGATGCCAGAATCTATGCGAGACAATCTTGAGACCAAGCATTTAGATGGGGAAATTTATCCAAGTGAATCAGTCGAGGAGAAAATTTCATTGTCGGACCGTTTTGGTTTGTGGGTGTCGTTCTATCCATTTAATCAGGATCAGTACTTGGACATTGTTGGCTACTGGCTTGCTTATTTCGGTATTAAGGGGATGGTTCCTGCAGTGCGTGAAGCTGCACTGCAATGGGCGCTGGGGCGAGGTTCCCGAAGTGGACGAGTAGCATGGCAGTTCGCACGTGATTGGGCAGGCAGACATAGGCTAGTGGCAAGGTGATAAATAATCCCTTGGTCTAAGGTTAAAGTCCTTCCATACATACCGTAAAAACAAATACTTATGTTTAACCGCCTAGGTATTTATCTTGTCATTGCTACCCTATTGCTACCTTGCGAGTAAATAAAACATTAAATCCTGTCATGGATACGGATAGTAATATGCAAGATAGATGGGGCTAGGATAGCGACTTCATACGTACATACATGCGTACTACTGAGGCGCAAGAGAGAAGGGGGCGCAAAAGAGAGGATCAGTCTTGTATAGCACTCAGAAAGCCAGAAGGGGGCGGGTACAACTAGTCTGGAACTGACCCCACTTCCCTATCAATGTAGTACCTACCCCTCTTTCCTTTCCCCAATTCTGGCGAAAAAGTTTTTTACAACTAATTAGCTATCAACATCTCGCTTTCTTTATAGCCTGAACATCTATATATCTC
>SMXG01000014.1 GCA_004356775.1 Betaproteobacteria bacterium
GAGCGTAGTCTTGCCGGACGATTCTGGTCCGTAGATTTCTACTACTCTCCCACGTGGCAGCCCGCCCACACCCAATGCAATATCAAGCCCCAACGAGCCAGTAGAAATTACTTGGATATCTCTGATAACATCGCTGGCACCAAGACGCATGATCGAACCTTTACCAAACTGTTTTTCGATCTGAGAAAGAGCTGCTGCCAATGCTTTGCTTCTATTTTCATCCATGAGTTTATCCTTTTAAAAATTCGTTGAATTATCGCACATAGTAAATCAACGCAGTAAGACAACAAAAAAGAAGACGTTGATTTAGGCAAGCGAAGAATTCGTGTCATGCAGCAGAGCCTTTATTCCTTGTAGGGCTACCGCCACTGACTGCTGTCTTACTGCCTCACGTTCACCGGTAAAATGCCGGGTTTCACTCCGCACATGGTTGTCTTTCATCACCCAAGCAAAACACACCATGCCTACCGGTTTTTCCACTGTACCACCTCCGGGGCCAGCGATACCGGTAACGGAAACCGCGACTTGTGCGCGGCTCCGGGCAACGGCACCATGAGCCATTTCCCGAGCAGTTTGTTCAGACACCGCGCCGTATTGTTCTAGTGTTTTGCTGCTTACGCCCAGCATTTCTTGCTTTGAAATAGCGCTATATGTAATGAAGCCCCGCTCATACCAAGCTGAGCTGCCCGCAATCGAAGTAACCATATGCCCCAACCAACCACCCGTGCAAGATTCGGCGCTGACGAGCATCAATCCTTGCTGAGCGAGTGCTGAACCAACCTGCCTGGCAAGATGCCGTAGCGTCTGGTCGTTCATAGTATTTATGATCCCGCCCAAATTCATGTCCCTTTACGATAATACAAATGCCTTCCATGCCGCCAAACAAAGCAAGGTAAAAAACGCTGCCAGTAAATCGTCAAACATTACACCAAAGCCGCCGCGTAACTTTGTATCGTAATATCGGATTGGCTGCGGCTTGAGTATGTCGAATAGGCGGAACAGCAAAAAAGCAAATGCCTGCCAAACCAAGATGTTTGGTGTAAAAAACAACACCAGCAAAAAAGCAACAATTTCATCCCATACTATTCCACTATGATCGTAGATGCCGAGTACCTTGCCGGTTAAACTACAAGCCCAAATACCAACGATGAACATAACATCAATTAGCAGTAGAAATTTAACAGGATCTAGGTTTTGATTAATCAGCCAGAACAAAGGAAACGCAACAAGTGTTCCTACAGTACCCGGCGCTACTGGACTTAACCCTACACCCCCACCAAATGCAATGAAGAAAGCAGGATGTTGCAACACAAATCTCTTGCTAGGGTGTGGGAAGGTAGGCGCGGTATTCAACTTGAGATTTGGTTCAAGTCCCAGTTCGGTTGTTATTTGAGTATTAGGGGGAGTGGAAGTGATCATAGCCTGTTGTTCCCAGCGATATTGCGTTATCCGTCGCATCTAGCACTACCAAACCTTCCCCTGCATCAATTCTACCGATGCGCGTCAAAGAGATATCCATCTCGTGGGAAAGGGCTTCAATTTTACCGCGCTTCGCCTTCCGCGCGGTAAAACAAAGCTCATAATCGTCCCCACCTGCTAGCAAACAATTAATCGCTGGTGATTGGGGAAGATACTTTTCCAAGACCATTGAGCAATTTATTTCATTCATTTTGATAACAGCAGCAACTTTGGAACATTCCAAAATATGTCCCAGATCTGCCAACAGTCCGTCGGAAATATCAATAGCACTATGGGCAAGGCCAATCAATCGTTGCCCCAGTTCAACCCGAGCAATAGGCGCATGCAACGCAGGCAAACAGGCAGCGATTTCGCTGGGCTCAAGCATGATGTGTTGCTTCTCGTGAGAAAGCGCTAGTGCAGCATCACCCAATCGGCCTGACATCCAAATATCGTCGCCTGGTTTGGCTCCGCTACGATGTAAAGCTTTTCCTTTTGCTACTTCACCAATAATTTGCACACAAATAGTAAGAGGGCCGCATGTAATATCTCCACCGATGAGCGCCACTTGATGTACGCGCGCAAGTCCAAAAAAGCCATCGGCGAACGCCTCTATCCACTTCTCATTGGTTCTTACCAAAGGCTCTGGTAGTGCTAGCGCAAGAGTGACCCAGCGTGGTTTCGCGCCCATCGCCGCCATGTCGGAAAGATTCACAGCAAGAGCCTTATATCCTAGCTTGCGAGAATCGGTATCAGGGAAAAAATGTTGGCCGCATACCAGCATGTCGGTGGAAACCGCCAGCTCCATTCCCGTTACTGGTCTAATCAGCGCTGAATCGTCCCCCACTCCTAGCACCACACTGGAGTCAGGACGAGTAAAAAAGCGACGGACGATCTCTGCCTCGGAGAGCATTGTTACAACCTGTAAATGATTGGCCAAAAATATCTACAAATGTTCAGTAAATCAACTTGTGCATCTGATTTATCCATTAGATAAGATAGTGCCTATTTTTGGTACCATTCGTATTAGCCTTCGCATCATTCTTGGTATACGCTATTTTAAAGTTTAGGTCTTAGCTCGAACTTGCAACTTGACTTCCTCTGCGCGCAACCGCACAGCTAGCTTGTCCAACACGCCATTTACATACTTGTGTCCGCCAGTCCCACCGTAGGTCTTAGCTAATTCTACCGCCTCATTGATTACTGCTCTATAAGGTGTTTCCGGATGACTAGCAAGTTCGTAGGTGCTCAGTAGCAAAATGGCAAATTCTACAGGGCTAAGCTCTTTGAGGGGCCGGTCTAGACAAGGTTGAATATGTTTTTCCAGCTCTGTTAAATTTGCTAAAACCCCTTGCATCAGATCAGAGAAATATTTCTCATCTGTCTTAAGGAATTCTCTCGTCTCATGTAGCTGTTCTTCGATAGCTTCAACGGTTCCTCCTGCCACACGCCATTGATAAAGCCCTTGCAAAGCTAATTCGCGTGAACGCCGACGCCGACCCTTGCGATTCGGCTTGGTCTCTAGCTTAGTTTTTGTCTGGGTTGCCGATATATTCCGTGTCATTGGACCACTTCATCGAGCTTTCTCAGTAGATTGACCATTTCTATCGCCGCTCGTGCAGTTTCAGCACCTTTCTGGCTCATGCGCGCTAGTGCTTGATCGTCGGTATCGGTAGTAAGTATTCCATTGGCGATCGGAATGCCAGTGTCAAGCTGCACTGCGGTCACACCACCGATCGATTCCTTCGACACCATCTCAAAATGGAAGGTGTCGCCACGTATCACCGCGCCCAATGCCACTAGTGCATCAAACTGATCAGTCAAAGCCATTTTTTGCAACGCTAAGGGAATTTCCAGTGCGCCTGGAACCGTAGCCAACAAAATGTTAGCTGCTTGTACTCCGTTTTTTTCCAACTCTGCAGCACAACCGCCGAGTAAGCCCTCACTTACATCAATGTTAAAACGGCTCATAACGATGCCAATGCGTAACCCGGCACCACTCAGATCAGATTCAAGTTCAACAATGTTGTTGTAACGCGCCATATGTTCTCCTAAAAACAGTAACTGGAAAAATGAAGAGAAAAAATGGAAATTTTACCTCTGCTCTACACTTTCCGGCCCTAGATATCCTGTAACTTCCAGACCAAAACCCGTCATACTTGGCATTTTACGTGGGACAGCTAATAATCGCATCTTGCTCACATTAAGATCTTTTAATATCTGCGCACCGATACCATAGTCACGCAAGTCAGTTTTAGTAAAAACAAGAGACTCAGATTTTGTCCTCGTGACGCGCTCGATTAACTCTGCAGGACTTTCTCTGCAATGCAACATAACGATTACTCCACACCCAGTATCAGCAATTACACGAAGTGTGTCACTTATACTCCAAGAATGCGTGCCGTCATTTATGTCTAGCAAATCAATAACCGACAATGGTTCATGCACCCGTACTAGGGTATCAACCTCAGGGTTAATCTCGCCCCTAATCAACGCAAGATGAGTCGCATTGATGGTCTTATCAAGATAAGCAACAAGACGAAACTCACCATGAATTGTTTGGACGAAACGCTCTGCCACGCGCTCGACTAGACTTTCAGTACGGCTGCGGTGATGAATAAGGTCAGCAATTGATCCGATTTTAAGTTGATGCTTTTCGGCGAATTCAATTAACTCCGGCAAACGCGCCATGCTACCGTCGTCTTTAAGAATTTCGCAAATCACAGATGCAGACGTAAGTCCTGCCAGATTCGTTAAATCACATCCTGCTTCGGTATGACCAGCGCGTACAAGTACTCCACCGTTTTGAGCCATTAGCGGAAAAATGTGACCGGGCTGAAGAATATCTTCTGGTTTGGCGTCCGGTTTTGCTGCCGCCCTTACTGTGCACGCACGGTCAGCCGCAGAAATGCCGGTCGTGACCCCAATTGCGGCTTCAATAGAAAGTGTAAAGTTCGTCCCTAGTAGCAAGCGATTGGTAGAGGTGGACACCATCAATGGCAGATTGAGCTGACGACAACGCGCTTCAGTCAACGTAAGGCAAATCAATCCACGACAATGTGTGGCCATGAAATTTATTGCTTCCGGCGTAACAAAATCTGCTGCTAAAACTAAATCACCCTCATTCTCACGATTTTCTTCGTCGACAAGGATTACCATTTTCCCAGTCTTAATGTCATCAATAATGTCTTGGATGAGGCTAATAATCATGTCACTAAATGATCCTCATTAATTATACGGACTTACTCGCCAGTCGCTCAACGTAACGTGCCAACATATCCACTTCTAAATTTACTTTCGTGTCAGACTTTAGATCCCGTAGCGCTGTCATGGTCAAGGTGTGGGGAACAAGATTAACCCTGAACTCATCCTCTGCGATCCAATTTACCGTCAAGCTCACACCATTCACTGCGATTGAACCCTTTTTTACAACGTACTTCAACAGCGAAACTGGGGCTTTTATTGCCAATAGACAATTTTCTCCCACGGGCTCAAACTTCGCCACTTTTCCTACTCCATCCACGTGACCACTCACCAGATGTCCGCCTACTCTGTCGGACAGTCGCATGGCTTTTTCAAGATTGACTCGTCGACCCTGTATGTCCAATCCCTGAGTACAGTTTAAGGTTTCTCGTGATACCTCCATAGCAATCATGCAGCCTCCTAAAGCAATTATGGTAAGACATACGCCATTTGTTGCAATGCTGTCGCCAATACAGACATCACATAAATCTAGTCTGCCTGGCGCAATCTCTATACGTATGCCGCTTTCCAGAGACGTAACTTTTTTTATCTCACCAACTGCTTCGATAATTCCAGTAAACATCAGTTTCTTTCCATTTTCAAATACATGGGTTGTTTATTTTATATATTGATTCATTTTAGTAAAATCCTACGGCTTCACAGCTTACATAGAA
>SMXG01000088.1 GCA_004356775.1 Betaproteobacteria bacterium
CGTACCTCGCACCAAATCAACTTTGAGTTGAGAAGGAGTCGGTGCGATTCAACTTAATACTTGCTGTACCCAGAGCCCAGCTGCATTAACCAACATTGCTGCTGTACAGGTTTTAGCTCTCGTTATGACAGTATTCGATAATGTTACTGTGTTTACCCAACTGGCCTAACATGAGCACCGGCAAATGTAACAGGTATTTTGAACTGCGCACCCGTCTGTTGTACCGAGCGCATAACAACATGAGTCAATGCCGCATCATCGGTCTGCGCATCACTGTACTGAAATACTACCGCAAGTTGAGCAATATCTGGTCCGTCCAGCTTCTTCCAAAGTCTTTATGGCACACGACAAAAGCGCGCTGCCGGATGCAAGCCACCTTGAAGCGCATAAAAGCTCAAACCAATCTGTAATAACCATGGGCGCCTTGTAGTATAACGATAAACAGGAATGTAAAAAAATTTTAGCTCAACCAGATGCGGCGCAAGCTTAAGCAGTGGCGCTCTCTCGTGCAGACATTCGCTCACCAACGAAAACTCCCCCCACTTTCTAGATACCGCAAACCACCATGAATGAGTTTGCTAGAACAACTGGAGGTACCACTTGCAATTCCAGTTTGTTCGAGCACCACTACCGACAAACCTTTTGCTGAAGCTGCCTGCGCAACACCCACACCATGGATACCACCACCGATGATGACTAGATTATAAGATCTCCACCATTTTTCTCCATAAATTCTCCCATTTTTATTTTGTATAAGACAATCAAGTTACTTACCCTTTTAAACAAGTATGGAAACATGGAAGAATGTTTGTTTGCCTCCTCCCAGAAAACTAAATTATTCATATGACAACATGGAACAACCACTTATTCTACCTTGAGTGAATTCCAGTAAAAATGTTATAATTATTAACTAAGTTGGCTTTGCAGATCATTTTTTAGCCAGGTTAAATACGTATACTCGCCAATCCAGGGGTGCACCAAAAATAGTGACTATGGCGGGTTGAGACCCAACCCTAAAGGAGAAATTTATGGCAGTAACTATGCGACAGATGCTAGAAGCAGGTGTCCATTTTGGGCACCAAACCCGTTTCTGGAACCCCAAGATGGCTCAGTATATTTTTGGTCATCGCAACAAAATACACATCATCAATCTGGAAAAAACCCTAGTGATGTATCAAGACGCAATGAAATATGTGCGTCAGTTATCTGCCAACAAGGGCAATATTCTATTCGTCGGCACCAAGCGTCAAGCACGCGATATTGTTCGCGAGGAGGCAATCCGCTGCGAATCTCCATATGTAAACCAGCGCTGGCTAGGTGGAATGTTGACAAATTTCAAGACAATGAAACAATCCATCAAACGCCTACAGGAAATGGAAACGATGGTACAGGACGGTACACTTGAAAAACTTTCCAAGAAAGAAACACTTAACATTCAACGTGAACTAGGAAAACTCAACCGTAGTCTAGGTGGTGTTAAGGATATGAAAGAAATACCAGATGCCATGTTCGTAATTGACGTGGGCTACCAAAAAGGTGCGATTACCGAAGCCAATAAACTCGGTATCCCGATAGTGGGCGTGGTAGATACTAACCATAACCCTGACAAAGTGGATTATGTTATTCCAGGCAACGACGATTCCAGTCAGGCAATACGTCTTTATGCCCGAGGTGTGGCTGATGCAATTCTGGAAGGACGTAGCCAGATCGTTCATGAAACCATCCAGAACGATTTTGTAGAGATAGATGAAGAAATGATGACCGAACGGCTGACCGAATAGGATAAATACAACATACAGGGGATGATAGTTCCCTTTTTAAGTCGTTGGTACTACTGCTTCACAAAGGATTCTCACAAAATAATTTGAGAAGATATTTCAGGGTATTAATCGATTTCGTATCTGGAGTAAACATGGTAGATATTACCGCAAGCATAGTAAAAGAATTACGCGATCTGACCGGTCTCGGCATGATGAAATGTAAGAAAGCATTGACTGAAACCGGCGGCGACCTGAAAGCGGCAGAAGATTTATTGCGGATAAAAAGCGGCGCAAAAACAAGTACGGTTGCTAGCCGTATCACGGCAGAGGGCACTATAGGAATACAAATTGCAGTAAATAGAAAGAGCGGCGCTCTGGTTGAAGTCAATTGCGAAACTGATTTTGTAGCTAAAAATGAGGATTTTATCAACTTCGCCAAAAATCTGGCGCAATTAACAGAGGCTAAAAACTTGACAGACACGGAAGAGCTATCAAAAGATACTTTGCTGAATGGTAAAAATGTAGAAGAGTTTCGTAATACGCTGATTATGAAGCTTGGAGAAAACATTAGCATCCGCCGTTGTGCGCGCCATGCAACACAAGGACACTTGGCCTCATACTTACATGGTGGGAAAATCGGCGTAATAGTCGATTACATAGGTAGTGACGAAGTGCTGGGTAATGATTTAGCCATGCATATTGCAGCCAGCAAACCAATATGTGTTTCCAAGGAGCAGGTTTCGGCAGATTTGTTGGCGCATGAGCGCCAAATCTATACAGCACAAGCGGCAGAAAAAGGTAAATCTGCGAACATCGCGGCAAAAATAGTGGACGGGCGTATTGCTAAATATCTTGCTGAAATAACACTGCTTGGCCAACCTTTTGTCAAAAATCCTGACCAAACAGTGGAAAAATTGCTTATGACAAAATCTGCCATGGTCAACGGTTTTACTATGTTCAGCGTGGGCGAAGGTATTGAAAAAAAATCTGACGATTTTACTACCGAAGTGATGTTGCAAATTAGTCAAGCATTAGAAAATAATTCGCCACAGCTAAATTAACTATTTTTGACATCCATCCATAACGATTATGGCCTATAAACGCATCCTGTTAAAGCTTTCAGGTGAGGCCCTGATGGGTAATGACAATTACGGTATTAATCGCGCTGTGATAGAACACATTATTTCAGAAATCGCCGAAGTAATAAGACTTGATGTTGAGGTAGCAATTGTGATCGGCGGCGGAAATATTTTCCGCGGCATGGCATTATCGTCCAGTGATCAAGTAAACCGTGCCACCGCTGACTACATGGGCATGTTGGCAACTGTCATGAATGCCTTGGCGTTACAGGATGCTATGCGCCACGGCGGGATGGAAAGCCGAGTGCAATCAGCAATACGTATTGATCAAGTTGTGGAACCTTATATCCGCGGCAAGGCAATGCGTTATCTAGAGGAGGGCAAGGTGGTTATTTTCGCTGCTGGTACTGGCAATCCCTTCTTCACTACTGACACTGCCGCCGCATTACGTGGTTTGGAAATGAGCGTGGATATCGTTCTCAAGGGGACCAAGGTTGATGGCGTGTACTCTAACGACCCCAAAACTAACCCTGATGCTAAGCGCTATCGAAATTTGTCTTTTGATGAAGCCATCACCAAGAATTTGAAAGTAATGGATGCTACTGCATTAACCTTGTGTCGTGACCAGAAGATGCCACTTAGGGTTTTCAGCATTTTTAAGGTTGGGGCACTAAAACGGGTAGTAACGGGTAAAGACGAAGGTACGCTAATACGGGTTTGAATCTACGTAAGTACTCTTATTAACCATATTTTAATATAGAAAAACCAATGTACTAGCTTCTATTTTTACGCTTAAAATATAGATTATGATCATCGATATAAAAAAATCTGCTGAACAGAAGATGCAAAAGAGCTTAGAAGCGCTGAAAACTTGTTTGGGAAAGATGCGAACTGGACGGGCTCATACAGGCCTACTGGACCACATAGCCGTGGATTATTACGGTACATCCGTTCCCATCAGTCAAGTGGCTAATGTTAATCTGGCTGATGCCCGTACAATTAGCGTTACACCCTGGGAAAAGAAAATGCTTAATCTGATCGAAAAAACAATCCGTGATTCGAACCTAGGACTAAATCCTGTAACCATAGGTGAAATGATTCGTGTACCTATGCCAGCTCTGACAGAGGAGCGTCGACTCGATCTTACAAAAGTAGTTAAACATGAAGCAGAAACGGCACGAATAGCGGTGCGTAATATACGTCGTGAAGCCAATACTCATTTGAAAGACTTGCTTAAAGAAAAAAAAATCGCTATGGATGATGAACGCAGTGGCCAGGATGAAATTCAGAAACTTACCGATCATCACATCACCGAAATAGATAAAGCATTGCAGGTCAAGGAAGCTGAGTTGATGGCAGTTTAACTTAACTAAGCCCAGGGCTACATCACTCATGCGTTCCGTTTCTAGTTCAACCAGCCAGATACCAGAATCCGACATAGTCCCCCAGCATGTTGCCATTATTATGGACGGAAACGGGCGCTGGGCGGAAGAACGCTTCATGCCACGGATAGCTGGGCACCAACGCGGAGTAGAAACTGTACGCACCGCTATCAAGGCCTGTATTGAACGCGGCGTTAACTATCTGACATTATTCGCCTTCAGCAGTGAAAATTGGCGCAGACCAGCAGAAGAAATCTCATTCTTGATGCAGCTTTTTATCACTGTTCTTGAGCAGGAAGTGATTAAGTTGAATGAGAATGGCATTCGCTTCAAGGTAATCGGAGATTTGTCAAAATTTGAACCTAAGATAAATAAAATTATTCGTAATGGGGAAGCGATGACTGCCGCTAACAATCGCCTTACACTTACCATTGCGGCCAATTACGGTGGACGCTGGGATATAATGCAAGCTACGCGTAAAATGTTAGCACAACATCCTAAATTGGTTAGCAACTTTGGGGAAGAAGATTTGGCCCAGTATTTTGCAATGAGCTATGCGCCGGAACCAGATTTATTCATACGCACTGGAGGGGAACAACGCATTAGCAATTTTCTGTTGTGGCACCTGGCCTATACTGAGCTTTACTTTACCGATACCTTATGGCCGGATTTTAGCGCGAGCACGCTTGATCTTGCTATTAAGTCCTACCAACAACGGGAGCGCCGTTTTGGCCGAACCAGCGAACAACTTAAAGCATCAAAACGCATCAATGAAGTGAAGAAAGTTCCGTCTAAGAAAAAAGCATAACCCTTGTACTATCTAATTTGTAGAGTTTTTCGCTGATTTCATGCTATTCATGCTTAAAACCCGCATTCTGACTGCTATCTGTATTTTACTCCTGTTTCTGGCAGCACTATTTTATTTGTCGTCTATTTTCTGGATGACACTGCTTCTTGCTTTGGTAGTGATCGGTTCATGGGAATGGAGTAGATTGGCAAAATTCTCCTTGTCTGGCTCCATCTTTTACCTTGTGCTTACCGCGTTAATTGCGGGTGAATTACTGTTTATTTTAAGTAGAGCCGTTCTGACTGATCCATACACCACAGTATTTTTCTGGCTCTACGTGGCAACATCAGGATTTTGGATAATAGGCGCACCAAGTTTTTTGAAATTAAACCGCCCGATCAGAGATCCGGTCTTGCTTGTATTGACAGGCTGGTTTTTACTATTACCCACTTGTTTTGCCTTGTATCAGTTGCGCGCTATCAATCCGCTTCTTCTATTGGGTTTCATGACAGCTATTTGGGTTTCTGATAGCACAGCATATTTCGTCGGACGAGCATTCGGCAGGCACAAGCTTGCATCGAAAATAAGTCCCGGCAAAACCTGGGAAGGTGTGGCGGGAGCACTAATAGCAGTTTCTATTTATGCACTGACTTGGGATTATGTGGCGGGAGAAAAAAACCAAATTAAATTATTAGTTCCACTGTTATTGGTGCTTGTTGTACTGGGTATCATTGGTGATTTGTTTGAGTCCCTGATGAAACGTCATGCTGGAGTCAAGAATAGCGGTGACATTTTGCCCGGCCACGGTGGTATACTTGACCGCATAGATGCACTTACTTCAACCCTACCTGTAGCCATTTTAGCAGTTCTCCTTTTTTCCGTCTAAACTATGACTATTATTCGACATCTCACCATTCTTGGCTCTACCGGAAGTGTCGGAGTAAGTACACTTGATGTAGTCGCACGCCATCCTAATCGATTTCATGTCGCCGCACTCACCGCCAACAACAACATTGAGAAAATGCTGGAACAATGCCGCCTCTTCTGCCCACGTTATGCGGTAATGTTAGATGCAGATAGCGCAGAAAAGCTAAGGATAAAAATCTGTGCAACTGGAATTAACACTGAAGTCCTGTGTGGAATCGAATCGCTGGAAAAAGTAGCATCGCTACCTGAAGTAGATATCGTAATGGCAGCTATCGTCGGTGCCGCTGGTATACGCCCCACATTTGCAGCTGCCCTTTCGGGGAAACATGTACTTCTCGCCAACAAAGAAACTCTAGTGATGGCAGGACACATCTTCATGGATATAGTCAAAAAACATCACGCCACTTTGCTGCCGATCGACAGTGAACACAATGCCATTTTTCAGACTCTGCCTCGAGATTTTACTGGAAATTATGCAGCAGTTGGGGTACGTCGTATTCTATTGACAGCATCTGGTGGGCCATTTCGACAAACATCACTAGCCGAAATGGAACATGTTACGCCGGAACAGGCCTGCGCTCATCCTAATTGGGTAATGGGACAGAAGATATCAGTAGACTCTGCCACCATGATGAATAAGGGACTAGAAATAATCGAGGCACATTGGTTATTTGATGCTGCGCCGGAGCAAATCCAAGTGGTAATCCATCCACAAAGCATAATTCATTCTATGGTTGAATATGTTGATGGCTCTGTACTAGCACAACTTAGTAATCCAGACATGCGCACCCCGATTGCACATGTCTTGGCATATCCAGAGCGAATCGAATGTGGCGTGACACCCCTTGATATATTTAAAGTCGCGCAACTAGATTTTGAAACGCCGAACTTCTCAAAGTTTCCCTGTTTGAAACTCGCCTATAATGCACTTGCTGCTGGCGGCAGTGCGCCTGCAATACTTAATGCTGCTAATGAAGTGGCAGTAGAGTCATTTCTAAAATCCAGGATAGCTTTCACTACGATTCCGACTATGATTGAACAAGTTATGCAGACAGTCAACCACAAAGATATCTTTTCACTTGACGATGTGCTAGCAGCGGACAGCATGGCACGCAAGGCTGCGTATGAATGGCTAGGTACTAAAAACACCAATTCCAGAAAATAACCATGATGATGTATGCTACATTGCACGACGTTATCTGTATCAATTTGTATCCGCATATCTGCTAGTACATTGCCGGAGCTACGCCTTGCCATATCACAGTTGGCGCCAATCTGATCATTTATTCCTAATCCATAGCCTCCTAATCTGCCCTAACTACAAACGTGAGATCACATCATTTATTTTCTTTATTGAAACTCAACATATTCTACAATTCCAGACCATAAAACCGGTATGACACTCATCATTTCAATAATTGCTTTCGTCTTCGCTTTGAGTCTGCTAATTGTGTTCCACGAATTTGGCCATTATTTGGTGGCACGTTTGTGTGATGTAAAAGTGTTACGTTTCTCAATAGGCTTTGGTAAACCTTTGATAAGAAAATATTGGGGGAGAGACCAGACTGAATGGGTCGTAGCTGCTTTTCCTATTGGTGGTTATGTAAAGATGCTAGATGAACATGAGGGTGAGGTTGCCCCTGAAGATTTAACGCGCTCGTTTAATCGTAAGACTGTTGCGCACCGCTTCGCTATCGTCGCGGCGGGACCGATTGCAAATTTTCTGCTGGCCATTCTACTTTATTGGTTACTTTTCATGCATGGTGTTAGTGGAATGAAACCAGTATTAGGACCAATCATTCCGGAAACACCCGCTGCGATGGCAGCTTTTGAGGCAGGTGAAACTATAGTAAAAATTGGAGATGAACCCGTTTCAACCTGGCAAGATGCTCGCTGGATACTGCTAGCTCGGGCAATGGAGAGATCTCCTACATTAATCCTAGAAACCCTTAACCAAGATGGAAAAATTACCTGGCGAGAAATGGACTTAAGCAAAATAAATGCTGATGATTTAGATGCTGACTTTCTAAAGAAAATCGGCCTAAACGTCTACCAACCAGAAATAAAACCAATAATTGCTCAAGTAATATCAAACGGTGCAGGTGATCGCGCTGGCCTACTTACCAATGATGAAATTCTATTAGTGAACGGAGAAGAAATAACACTGTGGAAAGATTTAGTGCAGCAGATACGGGATAATCCAGGGCAACCGTTAGTAATGGAAATCCGACGCAGTAATACTATAGTTAGTGTGAATATAACTCCTGATATAATAATTGAAAATGGTGAGCAAATTGGCATGATCGGTATTGGGCCAAAAATTGACCATTCCGAGATAGAAAATTTATTAGTCGAGATTAGCTATCCAGCCAGTATAGCCATGGTCAGGGCAATAAATAAAACCTGGGAAATATCAGAATTTACGTTGCAAATGCTATGGAAAATGGTGACGGGAGAAGTATCGTGGAAAAATGTGAGCGGACCCATAACAATCGCTGATTATGCTGGTAAATCAGCGCAGATGGGAATCGCATCTTATCTAGGATTTCTCGCACTTATCAGTATTAGTCTAGGTGTACTGAATTTGCTCCCTATCCCTTTATTGGATGGTGGGCACTTGATGTACTATGTGATTGAAATCATTAAGGGTAGTCCACTTTCCGAAAAAGCCATGGAAATTGGACAACAGCTGGGCATAATGCTGTTGTTTACTCTGATGGTTTTTGCCACGTATAACGATATTAATCGGCTCATTTCCAGTTAAAAAAATGAGAATTAGAGATCTTACTGTTCTTTTTTTTTCTTCTATTCCTCCTACTTATGTGCAGCAGAGTCGTTCGTAGTTAAAGATATCAGAGTCAAAGGTATACAGCGAACCGAGGCAGGAACAGTATTCAGTTATCTACCGATAAAGGTTGGTGACACGCTGGATGAAAAAAAGGCTGCAGAAGCAATCAAGGCACTTTACTCTACTGGTTTTTTTAAAGATGTGCGACTGGAGTCTGAAAATGATGTCCTAATAGTGGTAGTGATAGAGCGCCCCGCTATTGCAGAAATCAGTATTGTTGGTGTAAAGGCATTTGAACCAAAAGACCTAAAAAAAGGATTGAAGCATTCAGGTCTGTCTGTATCACGTATTTTTAATCGCGCATTGCTAGTAAAAGCTGAACAGTCATTGAAACAACAGTATATTAATAAAGGCAGATACGCGGTAAAAATTACGACTACGGTCACACCGCTTGAGCGTAATCGTGTTGGGATCAACTTTAATATTGAAGAGGGTGAAGTTGCAAAAATCCGTAAGATAAATATCATCGGCAACAAGTCTTTTAGAGAGAGAGAATTGGTGGGCCTATTTACTCTCAGAACCCCAGGTCTTTTGACTTGGATTACCAGTGATGATCAATACTCAAAACAAAAACTATCTGCCGACCTGGAAACATTGCGCTCCTATTATCTTGATCGTGGCTTCCTAGAATTTACTATTGACTCCACCCAAGTTTCTGTTACGCCTGACATGAAGGATATTTACATTACGATTAATATTATTGAGGGTGACCAATACACATTTTCTGAGATCAAGTTAGCGGGTAAAATGATAGTACCGGAAGAGGAATTGCGCGAACTCATCTTAATTGAGTCTGGCGCTCCGTTCTCACGTAAGAAACTGACTGAGTCAATAAAGCTCGTTACAGACCGATTGGGCGAGGATGGCTACGCGTTTGCCAATGTAAATGCATCGCCAGAACTGGATAAGGAGAAGCATCAGGTAGCTTTTACTTTTTATATTGATCCCGGCCGTAGGATTTACGTAAGACGTATTATCATAACTGGGAATAACCGTACTCGTGACGAAGTGATACGTCGGGAAATACGTCAATTCGAAGGTAGTTGGTATTCAACTTCCAAAATAAACCGCTCCAAGATACGCATAGACAAGCTGAAGTATTTCTCTGCTGTCAATCTAGAAACACCAGCAGTTGACGATGCTACCGATAAGATTGATGTAAAAATAGATGTTAAAGAAAAACCCACCGGCAATGTAATGTTCGGATTGGGCTTTTCACAACAAGAGGGTCTGATACTAACTGCGAATATTTCTCAGGCGAATATATTTGGCACGGGAAAATTTGTTGCTCTCAGAGCTAATACCGGCGCCGTTAGAAAAGTATACTCTTTGTCGTATACCGATCCTTATTTTACTATTGATGGAGTAAGTGGAGGATTTGATATTTACCGGCGCGACCTTAATACCACTAACCTGAGTGGCGTAGCCGGCATTGAAACTGTCACTACCGGCGCCGGTCTTCGTTTCGGTTTCCCAATTAGTGAAACAGACAACATCTTTGCTGGGCTTGGTCTCGAAAGGACAGAACTTGATTTGTCTCCATTAAGTCCGACACGTAACAAAAACTTTGTGGCAGAATTTGGACCAGATACCATCAATATTCCAGCAACTCTACGATGGCAGCGTGATGCCCGCAACAGTCACATTTGGGCAACTGAGGGTTTGATGCAAAGGGCGTATGTCGAAGTAAGTTTACCGATGGGAGATCTCAAATACTTTAAGTTAAACTATGAAGCCCAATTCTACTACCCTATTACCAAAAATTTTACCCTTAAGCTGAATGGAAAACTGGGATACGGTAATGGTTATGATGGACAAGATTTGCCTTTCTTTAAAAACTTCTTTGCCGGTGGCAATCGCACTGTACGTGGCTACCGAATCAGTTCGCTGGGCCCACGTGATGACTCCTTCAGGGCACTCGGTGGTAATAAACTTGTGGTAGGTAGTGTGGAAATACTATTCCCATTACCTGGTTTGCAAAATGAAAGGTCCGTGCGGCTAAGTACGTTCATAGACGCAGGTACGGTATATGGCCCCGGTGGACTTTTTCCGGATGTTGAAGGAATGCGTTATTCTGCTGGCTTCTCTATTACCTGGATTTCCCCGATGGGGCCTCTTAAAGTTAGTTTAGCAAAGGCACTCAATGACGACAAAAATGATAGATTGCAACCATTTCAATTTCAATTTGGGCAGCAGTTCTAAATTTAGGAATTATTGTCGGAAGGAACAAGTGGGAAAAGACGATTTATCATGTATAAATCAGATTGATCATAAAGGAGAATGGTCTTTGCTACTTCAACCATAGATATCAGCGTATTCAAGCAGACACTATAATGTCTGCATCTCACAATTCGGCAGGAAAACCCCGGAAAAATCGTTCGAACTGTCGTAAAATAAAAGCTTACAACCTGATACTGCGTGGATAAAACTTATCTTACCCAGGTTGCATATGAATCTACTGATAAAACATTGACTGTTAAATGGGGGCCTTCCTCAGAGGTAATATTGGGAGCCCAAGCGGAGAAAAATCGTGAGCACTATGGACATTCATGAAATATTGAAATACCTTCCTCATCGCTATCCTTTCTTACTCGTGGACCGGGTACTTTCTTTCGAATCGGGCAAAGAAATCGTTGCACTTAAAAATGTGACCATTAATGAGCCTTTCTTTTCTGGGCATTTTCCCCACCATCCGATTATGCCTGGTGTATTAATTATAGAAGCACTGGCACAAGCTGCAGCGATTTTAACACTTAGAACAGTTGATTTAAAAGTCGACAACGATTCCGTTTATTATTTTGTTGGCATAGATGAGGCTCGCTTCAAAAAACCGGTGTATGCAGGTGACCAACTGACGCTAAAGGTGTCGATAGAGAGACAATTAAAAGGAATCTGGAAATATTCTTCCCGAGCAGAAGTAGATGGTCAGCTTGTTACCGAAGCAAAGTTGATGGGCGCAATGCGAAGCATATAAGAAGCCTCTTATACAAACCACTTACTGTTATCCATAGTTCAATGCTACAGGAGGTTAGGAACTTATAGACTAGGGAGGCGAAGCGCCTAGATTTCTCTTACTTCTGGAATCTTTTAGTGTTGTCACTTGTAGAAATACATACTGATTGTAATAAAATAGCTTCTTATGAATTCAAGAATAAAATTTACAATATATCATTGTGGACCAGCATCTCTACAGTTGAGATTTTCGATTACTTACTTAAGAATTCATTTGTACTAACCAATCATTCACCCCATACTTAGTTTTCAGATTAGCGAACGAAAACGAAAATTAAAAAATGTCAGATTCACGGTTCAACTTGATCTGTGGTGTAGACGAGGCTGGCAGAGGACCATTGGCGGGGCCGGTATTTGCTGCTTGCGTTGTGCTCAACCCATCCCACAAAATTGAAGGACTATCAGACTCAAAAAAACTTAGCGAAAAAAAAAGAAAAACACTAACACATATCATCAAAACACGTTCAATAGCATGGGCGATTGCTTCCGCATCAGTAGAAGAAATTGATCAATTGAATATTCTCCAAGCAAGCTTGTTAGCCATGAAGCGCGCAGTTGAAAGCCTGTCCTTCACGCCCGATAAGGTACTAGTAGATGGGACCCATAGCCCCCACTTGAGCATTCCTGTACATGCTATCGTCAAGGGTGATAGCTTAGTACCAGAGATTTCTGCTGCTTCTATTCTGGCCAAGACAGCACGTGATGCCGAAATGTGGATATTACACCAATGTTTCCCAAATTATGGTTTTAACCAACACAAAGGCTACCCAACGAAGAAGCATATAGCAGCATTGCAAGTACATGGAATATCAGTAGCACATCGACGTAGCTTCTCACCAGTACGAAAGTTGATATTGCATCGTTGTACTTGAAAAACGAATGCTTTCTCTTCTATCATTATTCGTTTTTTATTTTTATACCCCCACGTCTCTCAAAAAGAGGATAGATAAAAATTTCACTATTTTTACATTTAACGAATGTTTCTAATTGGTTAAGTGTGTGTTTTTGTCGTGTATAGCATTGTGCCCCGTTGCTGTTTAATTACTTGGATCAGTTCGGAAACTGGATTTCTAGAACAGCAAATTCTGTCGACTTCTCCAGTAAATACGAATTCAGCAGTAACAGCCACATTTTATTACGATAATCGTGACACTATAATGACCTTTGTTTACATAGAATCCTTTATTTTATTTTAGGAACACTAATGTAATAATGGACATCACAAGATAGAAAAAATCATAGAGAATCAAGTAATGTAAGCGAATATTTTTGAACCAACGATATAAATAATCTCAAGTGTGCGCTATATTTAATTAACCTAAGCTATAGATTGGAATAGAATGCATATTGAAAAAAACATGGTCGTATCAATCAATTACGAATTATCAGATTCGACTGGCAAAATTATGGAGAAAACAAGTTCTCCAATCAGCTGCTTACACGGTGGCTTCGACGGCATTTTCCCCATAGTGGAAGAAGCACTGCAAAATATGAAAGTAGGCAACACATGCTGCGTGCTCATGGAGCCAGAAGATCACTTTGGTGGGTACCATAGCGAATTAGTGCGGGTAGAAGCACGTAATGCATTTCCTGAGAAACTTGTAATCGGGATGCAATTTGAAGGTGGTGAAGAAGGTTCCAAGAATATGTTGATCTCTACTGTTACTGATATGCTGGAGATAAGGTGATCGTTGATGGCAATCATCCGCTGTCTGGCATGACCCTACGTTTTGATTGTACAGTTACCGAGATGCGGTCTGCCACTACGGAAGAACTTTCTCATGGTAACGTCCACGAACCTCAAAACAATGAAAGTTAATTTTACTGGCTCAAATCTATAAGTATAAATCTAAAGAAGGCGGGCACCATTCCTTACTGGAACTTATCCTTTCTCCGCTGTCTTTTTCAGCATGTAAAGCTTTTCCAGCGCTTATTTCATCCGGCATAATTTCATACAATAAGGCAAGGGCTGGGTGTTCCTTGGTAGTTTGTTCCTCGATACAGTCAAAAGTTGCAGATGAAACAAATCCCGTTTCGAACTCTTTTCTACGCTTTCCGTCTTAAGCCTCACCAGATATTCTTTGGCCATTAAAAATGACCAATTCTAGCAGCCTGCCAGCGCTGCTACTTGAAGGACATAGCTCTGGCTGGTAGGTTCCCTCATTAACAGCATGCAGAAAGATAATGCGGTGTTTGTGCTCCACTGCATCGAAATGCATGTTGGCTACCTGACTGAACTTCTCTATAAGTCTCGTTAGTTCAAAATAATGAGTAGCAAAAAGCGTATAGCTCCGATTTTTCTCTAACAAGTGCTGTGCAATTGCAAAAGCCAAAGCTAGCCCATCAAAAGTAGAGGTGCCCCACCCAAATTCATCTATTAGTACTAGGCTTTGCGCGGTGGCATTGTGCAGGATGTTTGCGGCTTCAGTCATTTCTACCATGAATGTGGAACGCCTGCTCGCAAAATCATCAAATGCACCAATTCGTGTAAAAATCTGATCAATCGGACCAACACATGCGCTCTTGGTAGGAACAAAGCTACCACAATGCGCAAGCAATGTGATCAGCGCAACCTGTAGCATATAAGTCGCTTTCCCGCCCATATTAGGGACAGTAATGCAAGCATTTGTCGACCACTACCTAGCTCCACGTTGTTTGTAATAAAATTATCTACTTGGTTTTCTACTTCTGAGTGGCGACCCTCATCAATTTTAATCATAGCTTCACCAGTGAAAACTGGAGCAGTGTAATTGAGTATTAGCGCACGTTCAGCAAAAGTCGCAAGTACATCTAGCTCAGCAACGCTCAGTGCAACTGCTGCAAATGGCTAATGTGTGGCATAAGAGTGTCTTGTAACGCACCGTATAACAACCTCTCACGTGCCAAAGCTAGATCCTTTGCTGATAAACGCCCTGTCCTCGAAAGTTTTAGCTCTGGGGCGATATAGCGCTCTGCATTTTTTAAAGTCTGCCGACTACAATAATCTTCAGGAATCTTCTCGCTATGCGCATAAGCTACTTCGATATAAAAACCGTGTATCCGATTGTATTCGACCTTGAGATTTGGAATACCGGTACGCTTCTTTTCTCTTAATTCTAATTGCAATAGAAACTCTCCACAGTTGTTTTGTATAGCACGTAACTCATCTAGCTCGACGTCGTAGCCATCTGCTATTACGTTACCTTCGCGCAACAATGCATTGGGGCTCATCCCGTAAAGCATTCTCCAGCAAGCTAAGAGGAACAACGTCTGGAACCATGTCTGGAACCATGGTATGCGCCAACATAGCAATGTGTTCACTAGAGCATCCGACAAGCAAAGAAATGATTTTAGGCAATCGCTTTAGGCTGTCACACAATCCCGATAAGTCCCGTGGACGAACCGATTTAAACGCAATACGGGTGGTGATGCGTTCAATGTCAACAATACGCTTTAAGTATTCTCTTACTACAAGATAGGTCCCGACCCGGTTTCCCCGATTAAAGTAGACACGTTACCAAGTCGATGCTGGATCGTGATTGGATCACGCAATGGATGACGCAACCAATGCCGCAATAGGCGACTACCCATGTTAGTTGGACAAGTAACTAGCAACGATAGTAACGTAGGTGATCTCACCATGTATAGTTTCTGATATTTCAAGATTGCGGCGGGTAGCAGCATCCATTCGCACGTAAGTGTCATCTCGTTCCAATTGTAGCGCCCTAAGATGGACAATGCTTGCGCCTTGTGTAAGACGAACATAATCTAGCAATGCACCCGCTGCACCCAATGATGGACATAGTCCGTCGCGGCCAAAGCCAGAAAGGTCTCAAGTTTCAAATTGTTCGGCAAGATTTCAATAGCCACATCAGTATCAAACTGTCACGGAGGCATGCGTTTGAGGGCGCCTTCTCCATTAAACAAAACTGGGACATCTAGTGATTCAGGCAAAAGAATTTCAGCGAGCTTCAGACACTCCGGCTCATCTGTCAAATTATACGTGTGACTTGGCGTTCTACCAGTCCTTTTGCAGCATCAGGATCACCAATCTGCCCACAGATTGCCACTGATAGGCCCAGCCTGATGAGTTTCGCTAGATACTGCTTGGCGGCATGATACGGAACACCTGCCATCTTTACTGGCACCCCAGCTGAAACACCACACCGGGTTAGAGTGACGTCAAGTTACTTCGCAGCTTTTTCCGCATCATCAAAGAATAATTCGTAGAAATCCCCCTTTCGATAAAACATCAACATATCGGGATGCGGCGCTTTGAGGCGCAGATATTGCTGCATCATAGGAGTATGCTTATTAACCATGATTCGAGGTAATATTAAAGAAATGCCACTGTGTCAATAATTACACCATCTCGGTTCCATAGTATTACTTGTGCTTCAGGCCATTAATTCCTTTGTCAAATGGGGAGCGATTACTTGCAAGAGTTGCCCAAATATTTTCGGATTTCCAGCGACAATGTGTCCACTCTGCATATAGGTATCATTGCCTTCCAGGTCCCCTACAAGCCCACCTGCTTCTGTGATGAGTAAACAGCCAGCCGCAACATCCCATGATGACAACCCTAGCTCCCAAAAACCATCGTAGCGCCCGGCAGCCACATAAACTAAATCCAAGGCGGCAGAACCAGGACGGCGAATGCCGGCAACCTTGGGCATAATGTCCTTGAACATAGCAATATATGCATCCATATGCGAAAACTTACGAAAAGGAAAACCAGTTCCTATCAGACAATCAGAAAGTTGATTACGGTTGCTTACACGCAAACGGCGGTCGTTAAGATAAGCTCCACGTCCGCGACTAGCAGTAAATAACTCATTTCCTGAGGGGTCATATACCACTGCTTGAGTTAACACGCCTCTGTGCTTTAATGCGATAGAAACTGCATATTGGGGAAAGCCATGGAGAAAATTGGTAGTACCATCCAGTGGGTCAATAATCCATTGGTATTCAGACTTGCTCGGGTCGCCTCGGGCACCACTTTCTTCTGCTAGAATGGAGTGGTTGGGATATGCTTCTAGAATAACATTAATAATAGCGTCTTCTGCTGTGTTGTCTACCTCGCTGACGAAATCATTATGTGCTTTGCGCGAAACGTGCAACAAATCAAGATTCAGCGCAGCACGGTTGATTATTCCGCCGGCGCGGCGCGCAGCCTTTACTGCAATGTTGAGCATGGGATGCATATTAGTCCTGAAACGAGTTTGAATAATTCATGAAGATGGCATTCTAATATGAATTCCCCATGCCCGCTTGATAACGTCCGCGTGGTGTTGAGTCATCCCAGCCATCCCGGTAATATAGGCGCAGCAGCAAGAGCTATGAAAACCATGGGGTTGGAGTCACTCTATCTAGTGAATCCCAGATCGTTTCCTGACAAGGGAGCAGAAACGCGAGCCGCTGGTGCCTGGGATGTACTGAACAATACCAAGGTCTGCGCAAGTCTTGACGAAGCTTTAAACGGTACAGCTCTCGCAGCAGCAGTCACAGCCCGTCAGCGCGATCTTTCACATGATGTATTTGATTCGCATCAGGGTGCGCGTAAATTGCTCAATCAAGCTGAGCAGCTTCCAGTAGCGTTGGTTTTTGGAACGGAAAAGTCAGGACTTACCACGATGGAAGTAAGTAGGTGTCAAATTGTTGTGCATATTCCGACCAATCCGGCATACTCCTCCCTCAATCTTGCCAGCGCGGTACAAGTGATGACGTATGAATTACGCATGGCGCTTCCGAAAGTTGAATGTTTTCCACAATCATTTAGTGCACTAGCTAGTTTTGATGAGATTGAGTTGTTTTACTGTCATTTGGAGCAAGCTATGATCAGCTGTGGTTTCCTTGATCCCAAGAATCCAAAACGATTAATGCGGCGCATACGCCGCTTGTTCTCTCGTACAAGATTAGAAAAGAAGGAAGTGAACATATTACGTGGAATTCTTAACTCTTTTGAAAAACGTACATAAAGAAAGGAAGATGCTATAGAAACATTAACAATTCTATCATAGACGTAATAAAAAAAGACCCGACAAACTGCTACGAGTGAATCTAACACGTATTTTTAAAACAATATATCTGACTAAATAAGAGGGACTTCAAATGTTTGGTGATCCTTGACAAGGATTATCCTAGGTAACACAAATATTATTATTCAGGTCGTAATACAGTTTTTACTAGGAAAAAAGCAATTAGTAATTAAGGATCGACAGGTACAGCTACGGATATCGCCTTGCACGACGGCCAAGAGCCTGTAACCATGGCACGTATCTGTGAACGTCAGAAGATTTCGCTGTCTAACCTGGAATAATTATTTGGAAAACTATGACGTAACAAACTAGTGAATAGTGTGCGCGGACCTGGTGGTGGCTAGCGATTGGCGAAACCAATGAACGAATTATCAGCAGTTGCAATGAACGAAGTATCTACAGTTGATATCATACTTACGGTGGATGAGCCAATTGATGCAACCCAATGTAAGGGAAAGGATAATTGTCACAATGATCAGCGATGTATGACCCAAAACCTGTGGACCAATCTTAATATGAAGATTCGCGATTGTCTGACCCTAATCACACTGGAACAGCTTAGACAATCCAAAGGTAAAAAATATTCCAGTACTGCAAGCTCAAAGAATTTGCGACTAACCGAGAACTCTTCTGACATGAAAACTATGATTGGTTTGGAAAGAAAGATGCAAATCATTCTATATGTTATCTTAACCAAAGTAGTATCAATAATACTTATTAGGAATAGATAAATGGAACCAGTATATTTCGATCATAATGCCACCACCGCAGTAGATGATGCCGTATTAGATGCAATGTTGCCGTATTTTCAGAAGGAATTTGGCAATCCTTCCAGTAGCCATACCCTCGGTACTGTAGGCCGACAGGCGGTAACCCAAGCACGAAAACAGGTAGCTGATTCAGTTGGAGTTCAGCCATCACAAGTGGTATTTACCAGTGGCGGATCAGAGGCTAATAACCTGTTCATCCAGGGAGCAGCGGGATACCTAAAAGCTTCACGGATTATTGTTAGCGCGATCGAACATCCTTGCGTAATGCGTCCCGCTAAAGAATTGGCACGAAGAGAGAATGAAAAATGGAACTTACGGCAGCTTATGGTAGATGGTTCGGGTCGTGTGATCCTGGACGATGTCGACAAAGCTATGTTGGAACAGCGACCTAGTTTAGTGTCAGTGATGCTGGCCAATAATGAAACGGGCGTGATCCAGGAAGTAACGGCGATTGCGGAAAAAGCCAAGAAGCAAGGCGCTTGGATGCACACTGATGCGGTGCAAGCTTTTGGGAAAATTCCAGTTAGTTTTTCCTCTCTGAAGGTACATGCCATGACATTATCCTCCCATAAGATATGTGGACCTAAAGGAGCTGCAGCGTTGATTGTGGACAAACAGCTAATACTAAAACCTCTAATTTTTGGTGGTGGCCATGAGAATGGATTGCGCTCAGGTACCGAAAATGTACCTGCCATAGTGGGCTTCGGCGTAGCCTGTGAATTGTCTAAAATCCGAATGGAAGAAACGACTGCACGTATTACAGCAATGCGTTTATTCCTGGAGCAAAGACTGCTCGAAATGGGTGCTGTTATTTTTGGTTTGCATGCGCTCCGTTTACCCAATACCTGTTATTTTTCGCTGCCAGATATTGAGGGTGAAACTTTGGTCTCACGTCTCGAAAAGGAAGGCTTTGCGATTGCTAGCGGCGCTGCCTGCTCGAGTGTAACCCCTGGTCAAAGTCACGTACTGGATGCTATGGGAGTCGAACCGATGCTGGCACGTTGTGCGGTACGTATTAGTATAGGGAGAGACAACACACAGGAACAACTTAATAACTTTCTTAAAGCACTAAATATCATAGTCAAAGAGTTGAGGCTTATGAGTTCTGTGATGGTTTAAGAACCAAAGGATTCTATTTACCAGTTAATCAGATAGATTTGAAACAAGGAATGTGAAGGTTTTAAGATTATTACGAACCTTCATTCTATTCTCTGCCTATAGCCAGATAATTGCTGGGATAATGGTTACGACCAATACATACACCAACCACTGTAGGTTATTTCTAGCTAATACGCCAACATAGTGCAGGATGATGATGACTGAGCTTAGCGCGTACATAAGGAACCACATCTTTATCCTCCTGTTTTAAATCTATTTAGATTTTTCCTATACGGTAATCATGTTCAGCATTCTTATAGATTTTCTACAATTATATTTATGATAGCTGAAACTATACC
>SMXG01000089.1 GCA_004356775.1 Betaproteobacteria bacterium
AGAACCTTCTGTTTGCTCCTGCGCATCTGCCATGGGGAGACTTTTTAATACTAGCAGGCGTTGCAATTCCTGTATATTCTTCTCAAGCAACGCGACACGTTCGTTGGCCTCATTTAATGCATTTTCCCTAGCTATGGCATTCTCTTCCATAGAACGGATTTTATTCTGAAGGCCAATTGCATCTTCACTACTACCTTCTTCTAGCCCCTCTCCATTGGTAATATTCAGCAACTCTTTAGACGGCTCTTTGACCGCTGCGGTACTGCTCTCAATGGTAGTAGTAATCCTACCAGTTGCCATTTGCATCGGCTCCTCAGTTACTGAGGTAACAGAGGCTGAATCTGCTGCTAGCTTCTGCCGATAGGCATTCCAACTAGCCGTTTGCATTTTTACTTCTTTGTCTGCTGCATCCGGAGAAATGGTTGCAATTTCACTCACATCTGGTATCCGTAATATGGGGCCAGTTTTAAGCCGGTTCATATTATTGTCAGAAAAAGCTTCACGGTTCGCACGATGCAGTGCGATTAGCATCTGATTTAGTTGTACATGAGGAGGAGCAACCTCTAGCGCAATCTTGGATAGGGTGTCCCCACTTTTTACTGGACCATAGGTAATGACATCGGGTTTTTCAACCGGAACTACCTCTTCAACCGGAACTACCTCTTCAACCGGAACTACCTCTTCAACCGGAACTACCTCTTGAACTGAAACTGACTCTTGTACTGCCGGTTCTTCGTCGCTGACCGAAGCCTCAATTATAGAATCAGGTTGCTCAGCTGTAGCTGGTTCAGACTTGACGGAACTAGGAACGACGGGTTCGACCTGCATTACTGGTGCCACTGGCCGAAGCGCATCCTCTGGCGGGTCGAGCAGTATTGTATATTCCCGAATTAAGCGTCCTGATGACCAATTCAGTTCGACTAGCATACTCAGAAACGGCTCAACGACAGGATGCGGAGAAATAATCTTAACGTAAGGCTGACCGTCAGCACGATTCTCAACACTGATTTCGAATGTAAACAGAAAAGGTGCGTAATCGACGTTTGCCTGACGGAAAGTATCACGCGAAGCAAGGCTCGCCACTAAGGAAGGAATCTCTCCCTTTTTTACAGCGACAAGATCGATTTCAGCCTTAAATGGCTGCCCTAGATAAGAATTGAGCGTAAGCTTTCCCAGGCCTGCCGTATGTACGGCACAAGGTGACGCCAATGCAATCAGAAACAAACACACTCTAATCATAGTTCTGCGCACTATAGTACCTATTGCTTAGTTTCCTGAAATCTTTCCTACACATGACCCCTAACTCTATGTGATGTGGGAGCGTAAAACTATATGGATGTTGGTTTTCTGATGATAGAACTGCGCATATAGAACGGTTGTGAAAAAGACACACTGGATTTTGATCCTATTTTAGTGCCTTGTCATCATTAAGCCACTTTTCTGAATGTCTGCTTTTAGCACAAAACAGACGCTCAATCTTTTGTGGCGTTGGGAATTACACTATAGTCTGTAACCCTTGCCTCATACCGCTTTGAACTTTACTTTTTTTAAAGTACCAACAAATGCACCGACAGATTTGTTACGCTTAGATTTTTTACAAATGTGACTTATTGCCATTTTTTCTAGTTATTTACCTATAAGTGTTCCATGACAAAATCATATTTGAGCTAGTTGAGTAAATGCCTAGCCTGGAATTGACGTTGATTGTGTAACCACGATTAACTTCCATTCTGTCTTGACGTTGGGGTAACGGCACGATCTTCTGCGCGATCATTCGAAAGAACCTCAATAAGCCTTATGAGCGCTAGCCTTAACCGACCTTGATCCTTCTTTGCCAAGCCAGTCTTTACTTTTACTGCCAACTCATCGGCCGTTGGTAGAAATTCTGCGCTTTCTGAATGCACAAGACGCATAGAATGTTCGATTACGTTCACTGAAGGGTTCACCTTTCCACTTTCATAACGGCTTACCGAGGATTGTTTGACCCCAAGTTTTTGGGCAAATTCCTTTTGACTAAGCCTGTTTCGTGCGGTGCGAATTAATTCTGCCACAGTAGTAATTGCCACAAATAAATTCCTATGTAAATGCACATAAGGCATATTATAGTATATAATATGCGTATAATGCATATATAAACAAAATATATATAAAGTGACAGAAAACGAAAAGAGTAGACAAGGTATTGAAAAAACCTTTTCCCCTTATAACTAGGCTTCCTCAGCCCCCTTCAAGAATTTTGGGAAAAATTTTCTAAAATGAAAACATGGATTTTACTTATAGCCACCATCTTGTCTCTATGCAGTAGTGTTGCCAGAGCAGGTGGTCTTGAAGATGCAGTAGAGGCATATCAAAAAGGTAACTATGCGCAAGCCCTAGAATTACTCCGTCCGTTAGCCGAAGAAGGGATTGCAATCGCGCAAAATAATCTGGGCTGGCTGTATGAAGAAGGCAGAGGCGTAACTCAGGACTATCAGCAAGCAGAGAAATGGTATCGCCTGGCTGCGGAGCAAGGGTATGCGGCTGCGCAAAATAATCTTGGTTTTTTTTATCACGTGGGCAAAGGCGTAACCCAGGATTACCGGCAAGCAGTGAAATGGTATCGCCTGGCTGCGGAGCGAGGGATTGCAAACGCACAAAGTAATCTGGGTTGGCTGTATGACAAAGGCAAAGGCGTAACCCAGGATTACCAGCAAGCAGTGAAATGGTATCGCCTGGCTGCGGAGCAAGGGTATGCGGCTGCGCAAAATAATCTTGGTGTGATGTATGTCATGGACAAAGGTGTAACTCAAGACTACGTCCGCGCACACATGTGGTTCAACTTTGCTGCTAGTAAAGGAGACGAGCAGGCAAAAGAGAGCCGAGTTTGGATAGCTAAAGAGATGACCCCTTCGCAAATTGACGATGCGCAAAAGATGGCGCGAGACTGCGAAAAGAAAAATTATAAGAACTGTGAATAATCGTAATGAATGCGTAATTACTCTTTAGCTAAATAATCTAATAAGGCGTTTGAACAAAGATAAAAAGAACGTTCCTCGAATAAATATTCTAAGCAGATAAATCAATTATTCCTTGTCTCTAACAACGAGCTTTGCTAAACCCTCAGGAAGGGGCAATCCCATTACAATTCTTTGTTCATATACTGCGATACCTACGCCGAAGCCTATATCCTTATCCCAAGAAAGTATGTTTCTTCCAATTCTAATACTACTACTTTGGATTTCACATTCAGGAAGTTTTCGTGAAAGTCCCTTAATGATGCGTCTCTTCTTGTCAAAGCTATAGAGTTCCTGTCCATTAAGAATTACTTTAAAGCCATCCTCTATAAGCTCATATTGTATGTTTGGAGCGGGCTTATTTCCCAAGACCTCCAAAACTGTTTTGACACCATCAAGTAAAATAATTGAGATGCGACTCGTTTTATCCTCTAAGATTGCTCGCTTACCCCATATTAGGAGTATTTTAACGTCCTCAAACTTTTGACTCCCCATATTCAAATTCATGGCTCAACCGCTCATTGATTCTTCGTTTGTCCCTGTATTCGATACGGGCGCACAAAGCAATGATAAGAAAAAGGTGTGTAGTATGAACACTACAATTGAGCTTTTCATTATTCTTCCTTTCTTTTAAAGGCAAAGTATTCGCCTAATTTATATCTATTGATCCGACTAAGGTTACAACGGCAAGAATGCGACAATCTAAAGAATTGCAAATATGTAAAAGCTGAATGAGCACATTGCAGAGTAGCTTGTAGATCTTGAATATAAAGACATTTACCAACGCATCACTGTACGATACAAAGGAGTTGCTGTGGCAAACTGTGATACACCTAACGTTTGTGTTATCAGCCATGGCCATCGCACTCACCGAATGGCTTATGAAGAAAAAACATTAATTGAGAAGCAAGTTCTTTGCCATTCGATAAGATCAAACTAGGCTATTTGATGTCAATTTTTGATCCAATTGCAGATTAGAACAAAACCTGTTTTCATTGACCTAGTGACTTCACAAGACAAACCTACATACCTTGCTGCCAACGTTAGCCGACGAGAAGTTTGGTCGTGGGCAATGTTTGATTTTGCGAACTCCGGCTACACTACTATTGTCATCACAACAATATTCAATGCTTATTTCGTCACCGTAGTGGTGGGCAATCAGGACTGGGGAACATTTGCATGGACGGTGACTCTTGCAGTTTCATATATATTTATTATTCTAACTGCACCATTTCTAGGTGCGTACGCCGATGCCTACGCTGCGAAAAAACGTCTTCTATTTCTAACTACCATAGGTTGTATCATCTTTACCGCACTGCTTTTCTTTGTTGGCCCAGGAGATTTGTGGTTAGCAGTGGTGCTTGTAATTTTTGCGAATTTCTTCTTCGGTAGCGGTGAAAACCTGATTGCCGCATTTCTACCTGAACTGGCACAAAGCAAGGCACTTGGAAAGGTATCAGGCTGGGGTTGGGGTCTTGGCTATATTGGTGGCATGGTAAGCCTAGGCTGCTCGTTCGCGTATGTGAACTGGGCGCAGGAACAAGGGCAACAGGCTGACCAATACGTGCCAGTAACCTTGCTAATAACCGCTTTTTTGTTCGCCGTATCCTGTGTTCCGACTTTTCTCTACCTGAAAGAAAGGGCACAACCGCAACCACATCTCCACAACCGCAGCATAGTAGGGGAAGCATTCGCACGACTAGTCGACACGATTAAACATGTACGTGACTATCGTGACTTGGTGCGATTTCTTGCCTGCCTAATATCCTATCAGGCAGGCATCCAAACAGTAGTCGTGACAGCTGCGATATATGCGCAGCAGGTAATGAGCTTTGATACCAGCGATACCATGTTACTAGTAGTAGTGGTAAACATCACCGCTGCGCTGGGTGCATTCGTATTTGGCTATATACAAGACAAAATTGGTCATATTCTGACCCTTGCGCTGACCCTCATTGGTTGGATCGTCATGGTGTTACTTGCTTGGGCAGCGGAAGATCGCACCATGTTCTGGTTTGCAGCCAACATTGCCGGCCTGTGTTTGGGCGCATCCCAGTCAGCAGGACGTGCACTCGTTGGATACTTTAGCCCCGTCCTTCGACGTGCTGAATTTTTTGGGTTGTGGGGGCTGGCAGTAAAATTGTCATCGATACTCGGCCCAGTAACATATGGATTGGTAACCTGGATATCGCATGGCGATCACCGCCTTGCGATGCTAATCACTGGCATCTATTTTATTGTCGGCCTAGTGATATTGATGGGTGTAAATGTGAAAAGGGGTCGACAAGCTGCACTACGCAATAAAGCAATTCTTTAGTACAGTGTAGAAATCCGTGTATGTATAAAATCTATGCGTTAGCACC
>SMXG01000090.1 GCA_004356775.1 Betaproteobacteria bacterium
GGTGGGTCTATCCGCTCTGAAGCTCTTGGTATTCGTAATGGCCTCAATTCATGGTTATAGAACTCACGTTTAGAGTACTCGATGATCGGCCCAACACAGCGGAAGTGTTCCTTTAGCATTACGGAATATTCAGCGAAAACTACTTTACACAAATCATAGATAGACCGTTCTGGCGCCATCTGTGCCCGGAACGTTTCCACTTGGCTTCCTAAAAAACGAGCCATCAGGTTGCGAATCTTCTCTTCCTCAAGACCTCCCCCTTCGGGAAAAACCTGTTTATCATCGCCGAAGATTAATACTTTCTTCGCACGTAACAAAGTTGGCAAGGCTGAAAAGTCAGATTGTGAGGCTTCATCGATGATGACGAGGTCAAAAGACCCAAGCTCTGCAGGTAACAATTCTGATACGTGGTAGTGCGGCATAATCCAACAAGGAATAATGGCAGAATTTGCTCTGAAAGCGGCTGCACGGGCATCCCGTCGGTATCGTATTGCTCGTTTTCCAGTTCTTTTACCTACCTTTGCAATAGCGTTAAAGGCTGTAAGGGCTTGACGAACATCAGGGGTAGTCTTGCTTGCAAGCTTGTGCCAGGTCCGCTTAGAAGCAACGTCCTGAACGGTGCGAGCCAGATCCATTTCAGCTTCTTTGTATTCTCTCGTCAGCTTTTTTAATTCCTCTCTTGCATCAATACTGTCTAAAAAATTTAAAAGCCGCTTAAGTCGCCAGGCTTGCCTCCAGTCACCAGGGATAAGATTATCGAGAGTCCCGGTTAGTGGTAGAGATGAAAGCCTTTGGGCCCATTTAGGTGCGCCAGACTCTTTTATGCTGTCACAGACTTTCTTAATTGTAGCAAGGTGTGATGCTAAGCTCTGTACTCGCCGCAGCTCCTCCATTAGTAAAGTCCATGCTTCCTGCAAATAAGCATCGGGAATATGTATGTTGCCTAAGGTCTCGGCAAAGAATAAATTTATATTGTCCACTATCCTTCCGCTACAAGTTGCCGTAACCTCTTGAAACCGTTCCTTCAGTACCCAAGTCTCTGCCAGTCTGTTCAGAGTAAGGTGGTGAGTTAGAATCCCCTCAAATTGTTTCAGTAATTCATCGTTATTTGTTGTATCGGGACCATGGTTCCATGATGGTAATACGACAATAGCTTTACCATCGATTTCTTGTTCAACAGCAATCATAATTTTTGTTTTTCTGTATATAGCCAAAGCCTCTATAGCTTGATGAAAATGCTTCGGATCATCAGCAGGTAATTGTGCAACAGAGACTTCCGAAGCCAAAGTATTCCAGCGTGTAACCAATGTACGAAGTTTCTTGAGGTGCTCTACATATTCAAGAACGTGAGCCCATTCTTCCTTCCCATTGGGTTTGGCACCAAGCAACTTGATTTGCTGGAGTTTCTTTTTCAGGGCTCCCTTGATAATAAGGCCAGCCATTCCAAAAGCACTTTTACCTGTCGCAAGATTTTGTAACCCGAGCACAAGCTTGTGCTCAAGATCTATATCATTAGGTACCTCTATGGGTTTTTCCAGGAATCGTTTGTTATCGACCACTGTGGAATCTAGCTCATCAGCCAATTTTTCAAACATCTGGAACATGTCTCGTGAATGCCCAATTTTCAGCTTTACTCGGAGTGTTCGATGCCAATTATGCTTAGGCTGCCCGAGTTCACTTTTTAGATTTTTAAGGTAAGTTATAAGCTTTACTAATGAGGCGGCTAACTGATAAATTTCCTTGGATGAATCTGCCATTATGGAAACCGCACTCTGCTCAAGCCCCTCTTTTAATTTGCTTAACTGTGAGAAGTCCTGATGTACCTTGAGCAGATCCCTAGAATTAGGAAATTTGGATATCTGCGGAAGTTTCTTGCCTAAGTAATCCAGGTCATTACCCAATAGGCGCCGGACTGCACGCAACTCGAGAATATGAAGGTCAGTAAACTGAGAAGCGTGCTCCAGCCCGATGGTTAGCTCATCATCTATCCATTCGAAGTTACCTTTCTCTCGAACAATTTCTTTAGCAGCTTCCTGAGGATCAATCAATTCACCGTCGATGTCGAGCTTACTAAGGTTGCTCAATGCCCATTTAGTTATTGAGCAGTCAATCTTGACAAGCCAACCATGAAGACTATCAATATGAGATTCGAGCAACGATATTTCCCGGCCAAGTGAAATCCGGTCAATGCTCTGTACTTCAGTAGCGATTTTTTTAACTGCGCATCCGAACTGCTTCATGCCTTCCTTATCACTACTCAGAAGGCTTATGGCTAGTGGCTGAATCTCTTTAGGAAGGTGTTCATGCAGAACAGCAAGCGCCGGAACACGCATTGATGTGACCAGTACCCTGTGACCTTGTGCTAAGCTGTGACAAATGATATTCGCAATGGTGTGTGTTTTTCCAGTGCCAGGAGGCCCTTGCACTATTACCCCAGGCGAGTGTTCAAGCATCTGGATGATACGCGCCTGCTCCCTATTGTATGGTTTTGGGAAGAAAAGATCTGAAGCTTTGGTTGGATTGGAACTTTCTGCAGTAAATCTTTGCACATTAGACAGACCCTGGAAGCTGGATAATTCTCTCTCAGTACGCTTAGTTGCGGGATCGGTCACGATAGCGGTGAGTGCAGATGGTAATTCTAAGGATTCTTCAACCTGTTTCTTGAGTCTATTGAGGTCTTGGATAAAAAGGCTGTTGCTACGTGGTCTAGCAAAAAGCACCCAAGTATCGGTTACTTTGAGCGCGTTATCTGTTTTCGGTAAAGCTCGATCATCAGGGGTAGTTTGAGTTGGCCAAAATACTCCTTGTGAATCGAGATGTGTTACGGCCAATCTTAATAACGGTTCAAACGATGCCCTGTCAAATGGTGAAAAGGTATTTGGGGTGCGTAAGAAAAAATCTTTAGTAATATGCTCTAGATCTGGGGCGGCTTGGTTATATTCAGCAAAATACATTTCAAGTTCCAGCCGGGAGTCAATATCACGAGGTCTTACTCTTTGGGTGCGTGAGAAAAAATCTTTAGCAATATACTCTAGATCTGTAACGGCTTGGTTAAGCTCAGTGGAGTATATTTCAAGTTCCATCCGAGAAGCAATATTACGAGGCCGTACCACAATGTCCAGCGTAAGTTCGTTGAAAGAAAGCTCAACTAGCCTGGATACCAACGGATAGCTTACGGAGACATCTCCCATTTTCCATACAGCGATACCGACTCCCCATACCAGTTCAAGTTGAGATTCTACGATTGAGCCCTCAAGTTGTTGTTTGAGGGTAAGCAACGTTGCGTAGAGGCTAATGGACTCTCGTCGACTTTTTTCTTTAATAGCCCATGCAGACCATAGATTATTAACGTAAATTTTTAGATGAGTTTCAACCTCAACTCGATTTTCAAAGGTATCTAAAAGAACTAGCTGTTTTGGATTGAAAGGCTCTGAATCCTCAATATCATTATCTAGCTCAGGAAGCATCGCCAACCCGAGGTCGATTAGTTCCTGAATCTCAATATGGGCCTTAAGTTTAGGTTCCTCAAAAGGCGTATTAGATAGTTTTATCCAAGCCTTAAGGAAATTGCTTGTAGGTTCTGGTGGTTTGGTTTCATGCAGTCTGTTTACTACGAGCCAAACTTCGTCTTCTCTGTCTTCAAGGGAAACATTTAAGTGTACTCCTGGAAGCCCCGCAATGCTGTTCTCGTGCCAATGAAACATGTGATCTGTAACATGGAAGGTAGGTTTATCTCGCATTAAGGCGGTTTGTTGAGTGTATTCAATGAGGGCCAACGTACGTTCTTGTCCTATTGCCATGGTTCCCTGCCAGCGGTGCCAAGTTTCAGTGTCATTCCTTTGTGCAAGTACGCGTTGTTTTTCTGCGCTGAGTTTTATATCAGTTCCTACTTGCTCCTTGCTACTTGTCTTAGTACTTTTTTCTGGGCGTGCCATGCCTATATCCTTTTCGGGATATTCTTGTTGGTTTCAAGATGGGTTTTCCTGAGTAAGTACAAATTCCACCATACGCGCAATACTTCGGAGACACTCCAGGCTTGGGCAAAACATCCTCGTGCGGTAAATGGCGGCTCAGCATCGAAGACTTCGCTGATGCTGCCTACACAGACCGCCGATAGGTGCAGGCCAAGCGGTTCTAGAAAAGACTGCGCTATTGCGGGGTTGCGATACACTCGATAATGCGCATCGACGAACGGCCCGATGAGCCAGGGCCAGACTGTACCCTGATGATAGGCGCTATCGTGATCATGCCGTATTTCTTGGTAATGCGCGCGGTAGCATGGCTCCCCACGTGCCAGGCTTCGTAGGCCGTAGGAGGTCAGCAGTTCACGAGCACAGATGTCGACGATAGACTTTTTCTGCGCTGTTTTCAACGGACTATGCGGCAGAGAAACCGCAAACAGCTGATTGGGTCGTAGGCTCCCGTCATAGTTTCGCCCGTTGGTACCTGGCTCGCCTTCAGGCCCATCGATGACGTCGTAGAGACAGCCACGTGACTCATTCCAAAAGCGTTGGAAACTCTTTTTCGTTTGGGCCGCTGCATTGAGATATTCGGCTACATGTGCGCCTTTACCAAGACGCAAAGCCAAGCTTCCCATTATGTGCAAGGCATTGTACCAAAGGGCGTTGACCTCAACAGGTTTGCCGATACGGGGCGTGATAACCCGGTCACCATGTTTAGCATCCATCCAAGTCAGCTGCATGCCGTCTTCACCAGCTGTGAGTAATCCATCTTTTGCATCGATTTTGATGCCATAGCGCGTCCCGCGTTTGTGCCAGGTAATGATATTGGCGAGTATCGGGTAGAGTTCTGCAGCAAGTGAAATGTCGCCGCTGTGTTTCGTATATTGATCTACTGCGTAGAAATACCAAAGTGTGGCATCGACCGTGTTGTACTCTGGAGTTTCTGCGCTATCAGGAAATCGATTCGGTAACATACCTTCGCTAATGTGCGAGGCAAAGGTGCGCAGAATACTCGCGGCTACATCAAAACGTTTCGTGGTAAGTGTCAGGCCTGGCAAGGCAATCATGGTATCGCGGCCCCAGTCGCTGAACCATGGGTAACCAGCGATGATTGTTTTCCCTGCTAGTTGGCCATCCTGATAACGATCGACGATAAACTGATCAGCGGCCGTAGTCAGTTGCCGGAACCAATTGGGTACATCAACTGGGAGGCCACTAAGTAGAGCTGTGTGTTGTTTGTGAATATGCGCCTTCACGATCGAAAAATCTTTCGGTACGTCAGATTCGGCCGATAGCACCATGGTTATTTGTTCTTCTTGCTTGAGCCGTAGCGTAAATCGACCGGGGCGAAATAGGTCTTCACTATCATCCAAACCACGCGCACTTTCCTGGCGATGTTTAAAATGCCAATACCAGTCCGGGTCACATATGAATTTTGCACCCGTACAGGTTATCCGGTAGATACGCGCACCAGTGAAAGCCTCAAGTTCAAAACCATTAGGGATTTTGCGCACAGCCATGTCCCGACTTCCTTGGCCGTGGCTATGATAGTCTCGATAGGTGCACAACGGTGTCCACTCAAGGTCGAGTGCAGCGCTAGCGCGAAGGACTTTGAAATTTATATAAGCGACATTTTTTCCTGGGTCCAGCAAAAGACGTTTTTCAAGCAAGGCATCCGCAATCGCATATCGCCAAACAGGCATTCCGTCATCAAGATGAAAAGATTCAAGATGAAGATAGCCATGGGGGTCCACTGTGCCGTCTGAAAATTCATGGGTAGACAAGTGATACTGGCTGGCACCGTAATGCACCACTAGATCAATCGCGGCGACCATCAGGGTACGTACTACCGGTGGCGAGAGTGCAGCCATCAGGAGTCCATGATAACGACGAGTATTAACTTCACCAACGGTACCGGAAGCGAACCCACCGATACCATTAGTTACCAGCCACTCACGCTTGATAGCTTGTTCAAATGTGTCCCAGTTGTCTCTTCCTAGGCTTAATCGACTCAGGTTATCATTCACTTTATGCGGTTAGTTTATTTAGTTTGTTGGTCGTGCAGTATTGTTCAATACGTATCAGATAAGCTATGGCAGCGACGAAAATAATCTTTAAATAATTTCTTCAAGACAATCCGTCTCTGGAAATACTCCTAAAAGGTTTAATCAAGCACGAATGTGGGAATATCCCTTACTTTTGCAAAATTTCAATCACACATGCTACATATAGACGATATTCGGCAGCATATGGGCTTTCTTAAGAGGAGAAATGTAATTAGCTGGTTCCTAAATCGCCTTTTCCCTATTAGGCGAACGTAATAAGGTATTCTTATAAAATTTTGTATAATTACTCTGCAATAATTTCTTGATAATCACACATCATATTAGGGTTTTAATATTGTCGCAGGCTAAAAATTGTTCGGCCCATGGCAGTGTGAATTCCTAGATAGCGCAATTGTCCATGATGTGAAGTCACGGCAGATTTGGCAGCTTACTTGATCATGGGAATTTGATTGCAAGGAATATTTGACTACAATCTATTTTTCATTACAATGAAATTGCAGAAGGGGTACGCCCCAAAGGTATTAATGTCCCTTGCCAGAAATGGCAGGGGTTTTTTATTGGCCGCTCGTTTATGACACTTGAAAACATACTTCTCCGATTAACCGTTAATAATCATCTAGGATACATAAATCATGGCTAAAGGACAATTAAGGCAGATCACCCCAAGAGAGGCCAAGACAATGA